>DASXSW010000139.1:0-5566 GCA_036505755.1 Binatia bacterium
TCTGAAAAACTTGCGAGAGCGCGAAGGGCGCCGGCGCTCAAGTGACCGCCCATGTCAGCCGGCTGGCCGATGACGAGATTGACGTGCCCGCCCAGTACAGCGGTAATCGCCTCGCCGCCGCTGGGAAACGCCACATAGTCCCAGTTGGCGCCGGTGGCTTCGGCAATGGCGATGCGGTCGAAGTTCGGCGTGCTGGTGACTGAAGCCCCCGCTTGCTTGACCTTATTGGGATTGGCCTTAGCGAAGTCGAGCAGCTCCTTCATGGTCTTGAAGGGAGAATCCGCGCGCACCACGACCAGGTTAGGATCCAATCCGAACAGCGCAATGGGGGTCATGTCTTTGTAGCTCACTTTGACATCCGAAGAGATGAGCGGCGCGGCGACCCAGACACTGGTCATCCCCGCCAACACGTGATCATCGCCTTTGCGCTTCACTAGAGTTGTCATCGCTTTGGCACCGCTCCCGCCTTGAACGTTCTCGACCCTCATTTGCTGGGAAACGAGTTTCTCTTTGGCCATGATATCGGTGATGCGGCGCAGCATCGTATCCATGCCTCCGCCCGGGCCGCTGTGCGTAATAAAAAGAATGGGCTTGTTTGGATATGCCTCGGCGGCCATGATTGCGCGCGCCTGAATGGGAATAGACAAGCCCACCGCAGAGCCGGACAAGATCGCGCGCAGAAGTATTGCTTTCATTTTTTTTGACTCCTCAGTTTAGTTTTTAGCTTGGATTGATGGCAAGCAAACGACCCCAACCTTGGACCGGCGGAATTATTCCCGGACGGACCAGGTTGTTCCATACCTCCAAACTCAAGTTGGTAAAGGTCGGCTTGCCGAACTCCGCTTCGACGGCCGGGATCACGTGCAGGCTCATGGCGGCCGCGCCGGGGACGAATACCGCGTCGGCCGCCGGCGCCAAGCGAGCGGCCTCGCTCCCAACTTCTAAAGCTGTTTGCAAACCACCTTCGAAAGACATCGCGGCGGCGTCCACTGCCGATTGATTTCTCTTGGTTATGCCGGCAACTTCGATGCCCCCATCTTTCAGGTAACAGATGATCGCATCGTTGACGTCATCCGCCCAACGGCTCCCAACAGCGATCGTTTTCGAACCGAGATGATTCATTGCCGCGATCAGCGCCTCCAGAGGCGCGTCGACTGCAATATTGGTTTTTTGTTTGGTCTCAGCGAGGAGCTCCCGAAGCCGCGGTCGCCCCAACCGCACAGAAATAGGCACACCACCCAGAATGATAACATTGACTTTCTCTTCCATTAGAGCATGAACGCAATCCCAGTAATTGCTTACGGCTTTTTCAACCGCCTGCGGCGCGTAGTCATCGAGACCGAGCCCAGTGGCTATCTCCATCACGTCGGAGGGAACGATACGATAAAACTGGTAGCTTAGCCCGCGCTGTACTTTCCCGGGTGCGCGGGGATTGATCACACCGTAGCGAAAACGCGGCATCAGCCGCTGAACGTTGTTATCCATCGTTATATAAAAATGGGGATTTCGCGCCGGCTGTCACACACTCATTCGGACAAGTTCGGTGAGTGGCTTAATGTTTTCCACTCCCTCGAGCCGAAGAAGCATGTCAAATGTTTTACTCGCTCGATCCGCCGGAAGAACCCGCTCGGCGCAAGCGCGGAATTTTTTTTCAAGCTCACCTTCGCTGATCCACTTCTGTGCCTTGCCTTTTTCCAGAGTGGCCAGGCGCTCGATTCTCTGACCGTCCATCAGTTCGATGGTGAGCTTCGCGGTCACCTCGTTGCCTCCCGATTCTTGCAGTTTCGGATCCGTGCGCACGGTTATTTTGTTCATCACGGCGCGAACCTTCGGATCGTTGACGTTTTCATCCGTGAAGTCGTTTAAACCAACGTCGCGCTTTCGCAGGGCCAGTGCTAGCGGAAATGCCACACTGAACTTTCCTTCCAAACCCGTCTTGGGCTCGGGGTGATTGAGCGTCGATGTGATCACCTCGCTGACACCAACGTCCAACCGCCTGATTTTCTCTGCAGCGAGGTCATGAGCTTGGGCCAGTTCAATCAGGGCTTTAATGGATGGATGGGTAAGAATGGCACAGGGATAGCGTTTGATGTGCAAGCCGGGGTCTTCGAGGAAAAATGGCCTGCCCAATTTGCCCGAGATTTGATTGGGATCGTGTTTTCCACCCATCGCGAGAAAAAAACCGCCGTGCGCCTCCAGAATATTGGGGGCAGAAGTGAAACCGCTTTCAGCCAGCCCCGTGGCGAGAACACCTGCTTCGGCAGCGCGACCGGAATGGAATGATTTGGTCATCGTGCCGAAGTTTTCCCTCAGGCCGCCTGCCATAGTCGCCGCCAAGCCCATGGCGCGCATAAGCTGCTCTTGACCCAACCCTAGGATTTTTCCCGCGGCCGCAGCCGCGCCAAGGCCGCCCATCGTGGCGGTAGACTGATAGGCGACTTGGTAGCAATCCGGCGGAATCGCTTCGGTTACGCGACACGCAACTTCGATCCCGAGCAGAGACGCAAGAATAAGCAATCTACCGGTGATACCGCGCGGCTCTCCGACTGCCATCGCCGCCGCGAGCGCCGGCACCGTCGGATGGATGCGGATGCCATGAGCGGTTCCCGGCCAGGTAGAAAGCTGGATGCTGTCGAAATCGAGCGCATGGCCGGCGGCGGCGTTGGCGAGCGCCGCTGCGGAGGCGCAGCCTTTGAAACCCGCGGCAATGACGGTCGCCTCTTCGCGACCGCCCGCTTGCTTGAGATATTGCTGCAAGATGCGGCTACCATCCTCGCACGAGCCGGCGAGGATGGTGCCAATGGCGTCTGCGATGAGCGTCTTTGTCCTGAACACAACCTCGTCAGGCAACGCGTCAAAGCGGGTCTCGTCGACGAAGCGGACGATATCTTCGGTCACACCCATTTTATGCTACTCAAACTTATGCGGCCGATGAATTCACTGCAGAGACTTAGCGCGGTAAAGCCGCAACCAAAGACGGACGAAACGATTTCACCACGAAGGGACGAAGGACACGAAGGCCTCGCATATCAAGACTCTTCAACTTCGTGACCTTCGTGTCCTCTGTGGTGAGAGAGTCCCGCCCCTCCGCGTCTCGGCGGTGACTCTTGCGAATTTCTAACCCTGGTAATACTCACCGGGAATGACTTCCCGTGGTTTTGCCTTGCGCTCGGTGTAATCAATCCGCTTATCCGGAGTATTCTGCGCTCTCGCGCTGAAGCGCATAATGACCAGAGGCTCTTTGCTGCTGCTTTCAAACCAATACGGTGTGCCTCTGGGTATCAGCAGCATTTCGTTTTTGTCCAAGCGCGCTACCAGCTTATCGCCTTCGCCATAAAACGTCGCTTGGCCCGACACAACAAGCCAGGTGGCATCACTGCCGGCATGGGCATGCAGATTGGTTTCGCCGCCCTCTGTGACCACTTGGACCGTGGTCCCAAGAATGTCCGTTCTAAAAAGCGAACTTCCCTTCTTTCCTTTGCTCACCATCTGCGGCTGAATCTTGGCAACCTTGAATGGCGTGGGTACGTCTGTATCGGCCATAAAGATAACCTCCCTGAGAAAGTAAATGCCGCAGACTATCCCGCCTAAAAGACCCTAGTCAAGCGGCACGGCCAAATCGCCGCTGGTTTATTGCATAATCCGCGACGCGCAACACGCAGCGAGAACGCGAGACCCGAGACTTGAAACCCGAGACGAATTACAGGTCATACATTCCCGCGTCGGGTGACCTTTTCCTTTTTCGTTCCGCCGTGGTATTGGGTCACCAGTCAGTAAAGTTTCTATTCAAAGCATATCACCCAGGGAGGACAGGATGGCAGAAACAGATCCAGTAATGGCTGACGCACAGAGAGAAATGGTCAAGCAAGCGGAAGCCTACAAGTCGCCATATGAGAGGTGGAAGGAAGCGGAAGGCTTACCGACGGTGCGCGGTTATTTTGTCAAGAACCTGCTCAAGATGGACCTGGCTCCCTGGAAGTCTAGTGGCGACGGATTAGCCGCAGTTATCAATCTCGAAGGAACCGGCGGCTTTAATGATGCTTACGTGGCTGAAATCCCCAGAGGAAAGAGCCTCAAACCGCACAAGCACCTCTATGAAGAAACCATTTACATTCTAAAAGGCCAGGGCGCCACTTCGGTGTGGCTTGACGAGTCCAAGAAACAGACCTTCGAGTGGCATACCGGAAGTTACTTCGCTATTCCCATGAATGCCTGGCACCAGCACTTTAACGTGTCCGGAACCGAACCCGCGCGTTACGTCGCCATGACGAGCGCGCCGCGCGTGATCGATACTTTCGACAATTACAAGTTTGTTTTTGACAACCCGTTTGTCTTTGACGACCGTTTCAATTCGGAAGAAGGATATTTCAAAGAATCAGGACGAAAAGCGGATCAGCGTCGCTGGCAAACCAATTTCGTCGCCGACGTCATGGCTTGTCAGATGAACGATGGTGGTAGGGGCATCGGGGTCAAGTCGTTGGGCTTCGGACTGGTCAACGGTACGATGAAATCCCACAGCTCTTTTTGGCCGGTCGGCACTTATAAGAAAGCGCATCGCCACGGACCCGGCATCCACGTTGTGATTTTAAAAGGCCACGGCTACTCGCTCATGTGGCAAGAAGGTAAAGAGATCGAACGGATCGACTGGGAGCCGGGGAGCGTGTTTGTTCCGCCGGAAATGTGGTTCCACCAGCACTTTAACACCGGAAATGATCCGGTGCTCTTTCTTGCGATCGGGTGGGGCAGCGATAAACCGAAGAGCGGCGGTAAGCAGTACGTCTATAAGAGCGTCAAAGAGGGTGGCGACCAGATCGAGTACGACGAAGAAGATCCGGCAATTCATCGCGATTATGAGGCGGCTCTCGCTGCTGAGGGCGTAGCTTGCGAAATGGGCGGCAAGCATCCATTCTGCACGGCTAAAACATAAACAACTAAGGAGGATTCTGATGGCACAGCGTAAAATAAAGATTCGCGGCGTTTACCGTTCCGGCAGCCATTTGCCGATCTGGGAGGTGCTAAAGCAAGCGGGCATTTGGGACAAAGCCGGACTCGATCTCGTCAGTTTTGAATACTGCGCGATGCCGCCCGACGCCGAGCGGGCCCTTTTCAAGGGCGACATTGACTTTATCTCCGGTGATCACCTCACACCGTACGGCCTCGTCGCTCGCGGCAAGCCGATTGTGAGCATCGCCTCACCGGTAAACGGGCAGAATGCCAGCATTGCTTCACGCGAACCGATAAAATCCCTTCACGAATTACGCGGCAAGGGGATTGCCGATACTCCGATGGAGGGTCGAGACGGTGGTTTTCACCATGGGCGCGGCAACCATATGATGTATCTCATCCGCGCCGGAATCGGCATCGACGAAGTGAATTGGGTCGAATCGGAAAGCTCTGATGACCAGTTTGAGGCGCTAAAATCTGGCAAAGCCGATGCACGCTTTATCTCCGGCGCAGGCGAGAGATATAAAGAACTGGGGTTGCATGTACTACCCCTCGGACCCTTGCCAATGATTAACGGCCCGACGTTAACCACTTCATACACCGTGCTGCACAAGAAGAAGGG
>DASXSW010000140.1:0-5863 GCA_036505755.1 Binatia bacterium
GACTGACGAAGGGAATGGTTCTTCATTCGTAAATCCGACTTGTCAACACATGCACATACCAAATTTGCTTTTCGGCAGTACCGGATTAAATTGATGGAGGATTCAGTTCAATCCTGCGATTGCCGCGTGGTTATTTGATCACCTTATCCGCCCGCGCCAGCACATTTGGCGGAATCGTCACGCCGATCTGCTTGGCGGTTTTGAGATTGAACGCCAACTCAAACTTCGTCGGCTGCTGCACCGGCAGATCGGCGGGCTTGGCTCCTTTGAGGATCTTATCCACGTAGCTAGCGGCGCGCCTGAAACTCTCAGCGTCGTTGGCTGAATAGGATACAAGGCCACCGGCCGCTCTTACATCCTCGGTTTCCTCTAACATTAAAGGCAGTCGATTTTTTATGGCAAGGTCTGCAATCCGCTTTGTTAGATCACGTGCAAGCAGGATACTCCTAACCCCGATAAGCGCCTGTGTGTGCCCTTTGGTCGCAGCCCGGAATGCCCCCTCCAAATCGGGTTTCGGGCCTTCCAACTCTAGGGATTGAAGCTGTACGGTTAGTGCGCGGGCGGCAGCCTCGTACTCTTTAAAAGAAATAGCCGCCGCTGGTGCGGCCGCCTCCCAGAGAACTCCAATGCGCGATGTTCCGGGGAGCACCTCCTTAAGCAACTCCAGCCGTTTTCCGCTTAAGTCTCGGCTAAGTGTAGTGAGCCCCGTGATATTTCCACCCGGCCGCGCCAAGCTATCAACTATACCAGTCGCGACTGGATCCACAGTAGCCACCATGACAATGGGGATCGTCTTGGTCGCCTGCTTGGCTGCGCGGATCGCTGGTAAAGGTACGATAACAAGAACATCAACCTTAAGTTGCACGAGTTCGGCTACGAGGCCCGGGACCCGGTCGAGCCTTCCCTCGGGATAACGATATTCAATCAGGATGTTTTTTCCCTCGGTGTAACCGAGATCTCGCAGCCCTTGCCGGAATGCCTCGGCGCTGGGACCGGGAGTGGTGGGGGCACCCCTTCCCGACAGATATCCTATCCGCGGGAGTTTCTTCGGCTGCTGCGCATTGGCGATGACCGCAACAGCAAGCAGTACCACTACAAGAACGATGGATGGCGCCGAGGTTTTCTTCATTGCATACATCGTCGGCGTTATTTATCACGCCGATAAAGGGAAAGAAAAGTGAGATTTACGATGAAGGAATTCGTCGAGTGGGAAGACCGGATCTACCTTGAGATTGAACTGAACGACGCATCATGGAATGGAAACTTTCAGCACCAAAACCGGTCTATCTATTGTTGCTGTAATAGGGTTCTCTTCCTTGCGCGATGAACTGCCGGAATTCAGGCACACAGGTGTTGAAAATGATCGGCAGCCTTTAAAGAACTTGGACGTTAGCAGCGATTTAATTGAAGGAGAATAGAATTCAATCCTGCGATTGAGTTTGCCGAAATGGCGGCAGGCGAGACATTATCTGATCAGGTGCAGTGTATCGTGCGCGAAGACGTACCCCAGAGCTTTAAGAACAAAGTCTCAATTCCTTGGATGGGGGTGCTTGTCGCAGCTGAATGGCTTGGTCATACCGGAAAATTAGAAGATAAATGGAATGAAAACCTTGGTTCGTGCTTTGTACGCCGGATATGCGTCAAAACGTTAGATCAAAATGAGTTGTTTTGAGCCGCCAGTACGCCTTGGTTTTACTTGCTTGCAAGGTATTGATGGTGTTGTGGCCGACGCGAGACGGAGAGCTTGGCCAGTTCGTGCAGCGTATGACGACCACTCACGTTCGACGTTGGCATCTGTATCGGCAAACGGTCGGTACCGGACATCTCTATCAGGGCACGTATAAGTCTTTTCCGATACAAGATGATGATCACTTCTTAACGGTCTGTCGTTACGTGGAGCAGAATCCATTGCGAGCGGGCTTAGTAGCTAAAGCAGAGGACTGGCGTTGGTCGAGTCTCGGATTAGAGAGAATAGACACAGCGAATAAGCGAGGACCCAAATTAACTGAATGGCCCGTGCTCAGACCGTCGAACTGGTTGGATTTCATAAATCAAGCAATGACGGCTAAGGAGTTGGAGCGGTTGAGATCATCGGCTCAACGAGGTCAGCCTTATGGAAATGAAAGTTGGCAGATGTGGATCGCGAAGCGCTTGGGATTGGAGTCCACTCTTCGCGCACGCGGACGACCACTGAAAAACAAAATATGAAAATTGGACTTATCCCCTTTTCTTTCTTTCCGCTTTCAGTCTCATTGTCTTTTTACATCGCGGGCACTTTTTAGATCCGCGTTGTTTTTCTAAAAGCCACACGAAAAGGACGGCCCAAGCTGAAACGAAGCTTAGCAACAGCGGCGAGTCGAAGAAGTCCATGCTTTCCTACAGACCTATTTTTCTCTTCTTGAAGTCTGGCGAAGTTCACGAAGAGAGGTGGATAACCAGGCACCACGAGTATGGCAATCCGAGCCATGGGTGAAGCGTATTAGATTACCTGCGAAGCCGTCAAGAAGAATTTAGTATTGTGTCCCCGGAATCGTGTCCCCGGAATCATGCGCCTTTCCGGCAGATGAGGTGCCGCGAAATTACTTCTCGGGGCGTCTGAGCAGCAGAGAAGGGTTGTCCTTGACCTTGTCCGTAAGCTCGCCGACGCCGGTCATGACCTTCTTGGTCTGGTCGCCGACGGCCGAGAACTTGTCGGCCATGGTCGAGAATTTCTCGGCCGTGGTCTCGAATTTCTTGACCATCTTCGGCAGCTCGTCCAGCATGGCCTTGAGGCTGCTTTTTTCGGAGGGGATCTCGGGGATCTTGCCCTCCGGCGTAGCCGCGAGCAGGGTCTGCGCCGCCGAGTCTCCGCCGTTCAGCTCGATAAAAACGACACCGGTGATGCCCTTCATCGTGAGGCTGGCCCTGGTGTCGGTCTTGACCGGGGTTTCCTTGCGCAACCTCACATCCACACGCACCAGGAGCGAATTGTCAGGATCGATGATCATCGACTTGACCGTGCCGACATCGACGCCCCGGTATTTCACCGGATCGCCGACCGCGAGCCCGCTTACCGAGTCGGGGAAATGGATGCGGTACATCACATCGTCATGGCGGCCGGTGCTTCCCAGCCACACGGCAAAAAATGCCGCGGCAACGGAGAAACCGATGATGAACAACCCCTCGAAGAAATAGTGCTTGTCAGTTTCCATGGCTTGCCTTCCTTGCTGTCATTGCGCCTTCCGCTCGCGGCCCGTGAAAAAATTCGTGAATCCACGGATGGTCGGACTTCATCAGCTTGTCCGCCGTGTCGACGGTTATTTTCTTGTCGACCAGCACGGCAATGCGGCCGCAAATGGTAAACAGCGTCGTGAGATCGTGCGTGACGATGACGACGGTAATTCCGAGGCTATCGTTGAGCTGCCGGATCAGCGCGTCGATGCCACTCGCAGCGATCGGGTGGAGATCGGAGGTGGGTTCGTCGAGAAAAAGAATCTTCGGGTCGAGCGCGAGCGCCCGCGCGAACGCGGCGCGCTTCACCATGCCGCCGGAAAGCGCGGAGGGAAACTTGATGCCGCTGTCTGCCTCCAAACCGGCAAGCGCCAGTTTCATCGCCGCGATCTGTTCCTGCTCCTCGACCGGCAGTGCCGTATGTTCGCGCATCGGCAGCATGATGTTCTGCGCCACCGACAGTGAGGAAAACAATGCGCCTTGCTGAAACAGCACGCCGATGAGAGAAGCCTTTTCCGCCGCGCCGATGGATTGAACCGCCTTGCCATTGAGAAGGACTTCGCCGGCATCCGGCTGGTGCAGGCCGGTGAGCGTTTTGAGCAGCACCGTCTTGCCTGATCCCGATCCGCCGGCGACACCGATGATTTCGCCGGGCACAATATCGAGGCTGAGCTTGTCGTGTACCACCTGCTTGCCGAACCGGTTGACGATACCGCGCGCGGAAAGGATCGGCTCGGCATGCGCTGTGGCCCGGGTGGTCATAGGCCAATCTTTTCGACCAGGATGGAGAAAAATGCATCGAGCACTATGACCAGGAAAATCGATTTCACCACGGCGCGGGTGGTCTCCCGGCCGACACTCTCCGCCGAGCCGCTCACCCTGAGCCCGTGCATGCAGCTGATGATGGCAATGAAGAAAGCAAAGATCGGCGCCTTGAACAGGCCGACGAAGAGATCGCTGCCGTCGACGACTTGTGGCAAGCGCGTCAGGTATTGCGTCGGCGATACATCAAGCAGCGATTGGGCAATCGCGGCGCCGCCGATCAGGCCCATGATGTCGGCGAAGAACGTGAGCAGCGGCAGGGCGATGACCAGAGCGATCACTCGCGGCACCACCAGCACCTGCATGGGCTCGATGCCCATCACCTTGAGCGCGTCGACTTCCTCCCGCGTCTGCATGACGCCGATTTCGGCGGTGAAGGCGGAGCCTGAGCGGCCGGCTACCATGATGGACGTGATCAGCACGCCCATTTCGCGCAATACCGACACCGCCACCAGGTTGATGGTGAAGTCCTCGCCGCCATAGGGGCGTAGCTGGGCCACGCCCTGGTAGCCGATGACGACCGCGATCATGATAGCCATCAGGCCGATGATGGGCAGCGCCTGAATGCCGGTTTCCGCTACATGCCGCGATATCGAAGCCGGGCGCAGGCAATCCGGGTGAATCAGGGCGTTAACGGTCCAGCTCGCCGCACGGCCGACAAAGGTGATGATGTCGATCGCGTCGTGCCAGGCATTGTCCGCGCCTTTGCCGAGCTGGATGACGAGCTGGCGCCAGCGGGGGACGGATTTGACTTTCGGCAACGGCTTGAGATCGAGCCCGCAGATGAGATCGAGCAGCGCCTCGTGTTCGGCGCGGATGCCGGTGAGTTTCACACCCTTGTCACGAAGACCGCACAGGAACAACGCACCCGGTGTGTCGAGGCTGTCAAGCTTGGCAACATCAAGCGAGCGCGAAGGTCCTTGCTTCGACCATTTCTTCAGGGAGTTTCTTGCTGCGGCGAGCGTGACTATTTCAAGAGCACCCGCCAGCGCGAGGCGATCGCCATCGCCGCTGACGACAACCGTTGGCCGGGACGGGTCCGCGGAAGCTTGCTGCTTATTTGCAGGCACACTGGTCACGGTTCGTCCGGGCCTCCACGAAATCAGAATGAATTGAAGGAATCAGTCTCGATATTTCCCCGCGTTGGCACGGGTACATCGTATTGTCCTGCAGGGTATTCGAAATGCCGGGCACACTCTGTACGCGATATGGCTTCATCTTCGACGAGGAGGAATCTCGACAGGCTTCCGGAATTTTCATTCGGGTTTCTCCAGATATCCGGTGGAGCAAGCGACGGACCGCTATATAATCCGCCACGAACAGGCGTCAATTGCGCGGGAGTTATCTAGAGTTTTACCGTGGCAGGCGTAACAACACCCGGTACGATACATGAGTCAGGCAGACCGGGTGATTTTGTCCGTTGATCCGAATGCGCTAAAGAACGGTGGGACATTTCATTGATGGCGTCGATCTCGTGGGCGTATGAACTCGGTCCCCATGACTACGACTTTACAATTTTAAGCTTTGCGCGTTTTTGGTGTGCAATACGTGACTAAGCCTTATTTGTCTCTTTGGGGATGCACGGGCGAAGGAAATCACGACTGACCGAATCACCGCGTACATTGCGGCAAGGCAGGCGGAATCAGCAGGTGCAAGCAATCCTAGCATCGCCGCTTCGCTTTCTTTGCTCACTTGATCACCTTGTCCGCCCGTGTGAGCACTCTCTGCGGGATCGTGAGACCGATTTGCTTCGCCGTCTTGAGATTGATCACCAGCTCAAATTTCGTGGGCTGCTCGACCGGCAAATCGGCGGGCTTGGCTCCCTTCAGGA
>DASXSW010000141.1:0-6466 GCA_036505755.1 Binatia bacterium
AAAACCATGGAGGAAGGCGCAGGCATCTATCGCGATGAACAGAGCATGCAGAAAACGTGCAACACGCTGAGAGCTCTGCGAGAGCGTTTTAAGAACATCATCATTGAAGATCGAGACAGCACGTTTAACACCGAAGTCATGAACGCGCTCGAGCTGGACTACATGCTCGACGTGGCCGAGTCCGTCGCGAATTCAGCGCTAAGACGAAAGGAGTCACGCGGTTCTCATACGCGGACAGACTTTCCCAAACGCGACGACCCAAATTTTCTGAAACACACTCTAGCTTATCGAACAGCCGACGGACCGCGCATCGAATACCTACCAGTGACGATTACCCGCTGGCAGCCGGAGGAGAGAAAATATTAAGGATGAAGGTGAAAGAATGAAAATTCATCCTTGGTTCCTTGTCCTTCATTCTATTTGATCAAGAGGAGACCATGGCAGAGCCAACTATCACATTGAATGTTACTCGCTATCGCCCCGAAAAAGATCGGGCGCCGACCACCCAAGCCTACGTAGTCCCTTACCGGGAAGACTGGGTCGTCCTCGACGCGTTAAATCACATCAAGGATCAGATGGACGGGACTCTGAGTTATCGCTGGTCTTGTCGTATGGGGGTATGCGGTAGTTGCGGCATGATGGTGAACGGCACGCCTAAACTCACCTGCGCGGCGTTTCTTCGGGACTATTACCCCCAAGAGATTCGGGTAGAGCCTCTCGTCAACTTTCCGATCATCCGCGACCTGGTCATCGATATGACCGACTTCATGGACAAACTGAAGAGCGTCAAACCCTGGATCATACGGAAGGAAGAGAAACCTGTGAGTGAAGGTGAATACATACAAACGCCGGCCGAGCTCGAGGCGTTTCATCAGTTCACCCAGTGTATTAATTGCATGCTCTGCTACGCGGCCTGCCCGGTTTACGGGCTCGAGCCGAAGTTTTTAGGCCCAGCCGCCATCGCGCTCGGCTACCGCTACAACATGGACTCGCGCGACCAGGGCAAAGATCAACGTGAAATCATCGGCAACCACGACGGCATCTGGGACTGCACGTTTGTCGGGGAATGCAGCGTCGTGTGTCCCAAACATGTCGATCCGGCCGCGGCGATCCAGCGCTCTAAGGTGGACGTGACCAAAAACTGGTTTCAATCGATCCTGATGCCTTGGGGACAACGATGATCCGTTCGACGAGGCTGAGGATCATCCCGAGGAGGATCGCAGGATGAGCGCCGTGCGACCCGACCCGTCCAAGCTTTACCATCGAAAGATGCCGGCGACCTGGTGGCTGACGAATCAGAGCTATTTTCTGTTCATGCTACGCGAGCTGTCGAGTGTCTTTGTCGCCGTCTTCTTGGTTGTCTACCTTTGCCAGATCTATCAGTTGTCAAACGGTCCCGACGCGTACCGCGCCTTCACGCAAAAGCTGAGCTCGCCGGGATGGATTCTTTTCCACCTGGTGGCTCTGCTGTTCGCTCTGTACCACAGTATTACCTGGTTTCAGTCGAGCGCGGTGGTCCTGCCCCTGCGCATCGGCGAGCGGGTAATTCCCCGGCCAATCGTCACAGCGCTGCACGTTGTCGCGTGGGCAATAGTCTCGATAATTGTGCTAGTTTTATTTCTCGCGCTTAAGAGCTGATTATGTCGACAGAAAAAACCATGGAACCGCTCTGGTGGGGACTCTTTTCCGCCGGTGGCGTAGTAGCCGCATTCTTAGTTCCGATTCACATCATCCTAGTCGGCCTCGCGGTGCCGCTCGGCTGGACAACTGACACCGGGGCATTGTACCGGATCTGGTGGGTAAAACTTTATCTCTTTGTTCTGATCGTTTTGCCTCTGTATCACTGGGCCCATCGTTTCTACTTTACTCTCAACGACATGGGGCTCAAATCAATCAGTAAACTTCTCGCCGTGCTGTGCTACGGCGGAGCGATCGTCGGCACGTTTGTTACTGCCTGGATTCTGCTAAAGATCTGACCTAATGAGGCCAGTCCGCTGATTAGAACCGCTTAATCTGCACGAGTGGATTAGTGTTAGGCGGGCGGTTTGTTACGAGCGCTCCTTGCGCCGCACGCAAATTATCTGCCCGACCAGGCGGAACATCTGCGAAAAATTAGAATTCACAGACACCAATTATCTTAGTTGAATGAGGGAGTTGGTGAAATGAGTTAGGCCGTGAGGCGCGCGACGCCGTTAACGCCGGTCCGTTTTTTATACATGCGCACCCAGCAATCGTAAAGCATGGGCAATTTGTACTCTTCTGAATTCCTTTGTCCCCCCGGCAATGTGTACTCTACGGTGACAACCTGTTCGTCTTTTGAGACGCAAACCATCCGGCCGCGCTTTTGATCTAAAATGCTGCCGATGACTCGGAGAATCTGTGACACGGAGTGCGTATCGGGAGTGTGCTCGGGGCCTCCCCGTCGCCGGCGGCCTTCTCGTTCAAGACGCTCTACGTCATCTTTAGTGATATGCCACTCAAAAACACCTGCTGCCAGACGCAGCGCATCTTCTTTATCCAGCGAGGCCGTGTGGGTTGAATGGAGTTCCGCGAGAAAGGTTCGTTCTCTGGGCGTAAGCTGCGCGCGGTTCCGCGTCTTGTCTCGAATGATAAAACCTTCACCGTCGGGCTTGACTGCAAAAGACTCGATGCGCAAGGTCTCCAGCATTTGTCCGATGGAGCGCAACAAGGCGGTATAACTAAGGTCTTCAAGCATGGGATCCTCTCCGGCGATTTTCCTCTCCGCCGCTAATCCTATGGACTCGTTCGTTCTGCCCGTTGCAGATACATTCTTACCCAAAGATCGTAGAGGTCTGAGAGACTGAGTATCTCCTTAATTGTAGTTCCTAATGACGTTTCATACTCTACCGCAACGGTCTCAGCCTCACGCGACAACTTGAGCAAGCGGGCACGTTTTTGATTGAGATAAGCGCCAATGCAGCGCAGGACTTGGGACAGACTTGAGGGATTGGCCGTTCCCTGAGGATTAACCCGTTTCGATCGTCCCTCTTCCTCCAACCTTTCGACGTCCTTGATTCCATAAAGAAGTTCGACCGGCGAATGGACTGTTAGACTGGTCGTATCGGTGTCCTTGCTATTTATGCCGTTTTCCTGGGGAAGTTTGCCCCATATAGCCCGTCGAAGCTCACCGTATGTCAATTTTTTATTACCGTCTAACGATTCGGCGCTGCTGGTTAAGAGGACAGTGCCGCGAATGAAAAAGTCCTCTCCGACCGGTTCCATCTCGAAACTTTGGATATTCAACGTTTCCAAAGCCTGCCCGATCGCCCGCAAAAGTTGAGCGTATCCCATCATCCCGTTCATCAGGCCCCCTCCGGCGCCGGTAATTTCGTTTTGATCTGGTGACATTCGCGAGCTTTTGCTGCCTTAGCAGTTTGAATCTATAACCGTTTTTTACGCTCAACTTAACGAATTGTCAAGGAAATTAGTGACCGTCATCTACGTAGCGAGCGCGCCGGCGATACCCGAAATCCGCCCTTCTTCGACGCCGCCAGAGAGCACAGTAGCGAAATCCGAGGTAAATCCGATCCCTTTAGAATCCGCTGCACCGGTTGAAATCAACCAATAGTAGAGCGCAAGAAGTGGACAAACCGGGCGCCTTTCGGGGGCCATCCTTGCCTGCACAGTCCGACCCATTTGACCGCGCTGAGAAAGCCTGCCCTTGTTCGTTTAACTCTTCCGCAAACGAAATCCCCCGGCAACCTGAAGCGGTTCTGGTCTGCCGTTATCCCCTTCTGCTTTTTCAGTTTGCGTCGGCTCTTCGTCTAACTTAAGACCGGCGAGCTTTATTTTCAGTCGCAGATTGTTGGTGCTGTCGGCGTTGATCAGCGCTTGTTCTAGGCTGATCATCCCGTCCTTATAAAAATTGAAAAGCGCCTGATCGAAGGTTTGACAACCTTCCTGGACCCCTTGTTCCATCGCTTCTTTGAGGATATCGACATCGCCCTTTTTAACCAGGTCTCTAATGCGCGGCGTGTCCATCAGGATTTCCAGCGCAGCCACGCGCTTACCATCGAGCGACCGAATCAGCCGCTGCGAAACAATCGCGCGGAGATTCAACGAGAGCTGCAGATAGATTTGCGCGTGCCTTTCCATCGGAAAAAAATTCATGATTCGTTCGATGGCCTGATTAGCGTTGTTGGAGTGGAGCGTGCCGAGACAGAGGTGACCGGTTTCGGCGAAGGTAATTGCGGCTTCCATCGTTTCCGTGTCGCGAATTTCACCTATCAAGATAACGTCCGGCGCTTGCCGCAGGGTATTTTTAAGAGCCGCCTGAAATGAATGTGTGTCGAATCCGACCTCCCGTTGCGTAACGATTGACTGTTTGTGGCGATGGACAAATTCGATGGGATCTTCGATGGTAATGATATGACCAGCCTCGTTGGAGTTGCGATAATCGATCATTGCCGCCAACGAAGTAGACTTGCCTGAGCCAGTGGCACCGACGACCAAGACGAGACCTCGCTTTGTCATGACGATGTCATTGAGAATGGACGGCAAGCCTAATTCATCTACCGACATCACATCGGCCTTGATACGCCGGATGACCATGCCAACCGAACCGCGCTGCTGAAAGATATTGACGCGGAATCGCGCTACCCCCGGAAGTGACGTGGCCATATTCATTTCCATGGTCTCGGCGAATTCTCGGCGTTGCTTTTCATTCATGATCGATTGCGCGAGCGTCACCAACTCCGGGGGGGAAAACACATGATCGTCTGCGGCGCGGATTTTCCCGTCCACCCGAAACATCGCCGGCCGCGCCACGGTCAGATAAAGATCTGACGCTTCGGTTTCAACCATGCTTTTGAAGTACTCTTGCAATTCCACCGCGTTCTCCATTGCTCTATGATGGCTCAAATCTTAAACGCGCCCGCCGACGGCAGCAGCGGGGCCACCGGTACCAAAAAGATTCGGGTTCATGCTCTTCGATTGGGCCTCTTCCCGAGTGACGAGGCCGCGCGTCACGAGGTTCGTCAGCGCCATGTCCATCGTCTGCATGCCGTCTTTCTGGCTCACTTGCATGGTGCCGGGAATTTGGTGAATCTTACCTTCCCGGATGAGATTTCGAATAGCGGTGGTTCCCGTCATGATCTCGAGCGCCGGGACGCGTCCTCCCGCTTTTTTCTTTAACAATGTTTGAGTGATTACCGCTTCAATCGATTCAGCGAACTGGGCCCGAATTTGAGCCTGCTGAGTCGGCGGAAAAACATCGATGACGCGATCGACGGTCTTTGGCGCACTCGAAGTATGCAGCGTGCCAAAGACAATATGGCCGGTTTCCGCCGCCGTTAGAGCCAGCTGAATCGTCTCCAGATCGCGCATTTCACCAACCAAGATGACATCAGGGTCTTCACGCAGCGCGGCTCTCAGCGCGTTGGCAAATGATTGCGTATGCGGCCCCAACTCGCGCTGGTTCACCAGACACTTTTTCGACGGGTGCACGAATTCGATTGGGTCCTCGACGGTTAGGATATGTCCCTCGAAAGTAGAATTTAGGTAGTCAACCATTGCCGCCAGCGTGGTCGATTTACCCGAGCCTGTCGGTCCCGTCACCAAAATTAGACCTTTTTCTTTGTCGCACATCTGCTTGAGAATGGCCGGCATGCCCAGTTCTTCGAGGGTTAATACTTTCGTGGGAATCGTCCGAAAAACCGCGCCCTCGCCTTTTCTTTGCATAAATACGTTGACACGAAATCTTGCCACCTGACCCAGCTCGAATGAAAAATCGCACTCGCGAGTTTCCTCGAAGGCCTTTCTCTGCGCGTCGTTCATGATGTCGTATACAAGCGCGTGGACTTCTTCCCTGGTGAGAGGCGGATTGTCGAGTTTTTTGAGATCGCCGTTGATGCGAATCAGCGGCGGCTCACCGGCACTGAGGTGGCAGTCCGATGCCCCTTGTTCGACGCCAAATACCAAAAGCTCGGTTATATCCATATGAATGTGCTCCTCGTTGATTAAGCGAAAATTTTAATATACTGGCTGGAAAGCTGCAAAGAATATCTGCTTAGGCGCCTCTAGGCGAGCAATATCGAGACCATTACCGTAAACGCTTTATTGTTACCATGGCCAGGTTCGAAGTGTTACCTAACAACGACTTGCTTTTCCGTTTAAAAGCGGCTAGTTATCCATTTATTTCTGAGGAAGATAAACAGCTATGTTGAGCGATAGAGTCGCGCTCGTAACCGGCGGCGGCACCGGGATTGGAAAGGCCATTGCGGTACAAATGGGCCAAAATGGTGCCAAAGTCGCGATTGCATCGCGCGGCCGGGAACATGTAGAAAGGACCGCCGAAGAAGCAAGGAAATTGGGACTGCTGATGTTGCCAATCCAGATGGATGTTCGCAAAAAATCGGATGTAGAGCGCGGTGTTGCGACAATTGTGGCGGAGTGGGGAGCGATTCATATATTAGTGAACAATGCCGGCATATCGGGACTCAACCTG
>DASXSW010000142.1:0-11577 GCA_036505755.1 Binatia bacterium
GCGATAGTATAGGGAACCTCAAACCCGTGCTCCTTGTTCCAATCAGTGGCGACGAGAGAATGGCTCGTCACTCCGTTCGACTCATCCGAGGCAAGATAAACGGCGCATGCGCGGATTATTTCCGGACTGAGCATGCGCACACCGCGATTGCCGGGAATCTTTCTGATCGCTTCGGTAGCGACGATCCCTCCCGGATCGAGGCAATTCACTTTGATGTTGTAGGCTTTATTCTCCAATGCCAGCACCTGCGTTAATCCCTCGACGCCAAACTTGGCCGCGCAGTAAGGACCCCTCAGAAGTTTTCCCTTTTTTCCTTGTGGCGAAGAAATATTGACGATCGAGCCGCTGCCCTGTGGCCGCATAATCTTGAGGGCTTCCCGACTACATAAGAACGTGCCGTTCAGATTGGTGTCGAGAACCTTGAGCCACACGTCCAACGGGGTATCCGCCAACTCGAGATTGACCGGCCCGCCACGCGGCCAGGCAAAGCCGGCATTGTTGACGACAACATCGATGCGACCGAACTTTTTTTTGATCATTTCGAACAAATTCACCACGTCCCGCTCCACGGTGACGTCTGCTTTGACACCGAGTATTTTCTCGTCTGGCAACCCCAATCTCGCCGCGGCCTCATCGACGTCTGCTTGGCTGAGATCGCAGATCGCCACCTTGGCCCCTTCTTGCGTAAACGCCTGGATGATCTCCCACCCTAGGCCTCGCGCCGACCCTGTCACTAGAGCGATCTTGTCGTCAAGTTTCATTGGCAAACCGGTTCGGATTCCATATACGGTAGCCGCATCTATAATTCGCCGAACCGACTTAATGCAAGCTTGCATGCCGATCATAACGGACATAAGAAAACTCAGCGAGGATTTCAGAAACAAAAAGACTCGGTGATCAGGAGGCGATACTGTTCGGCACAGCAGACAAGCCGGTAATGGACCGGCTCAGTTTTACTGCGAGAGAAACTCAAGGGAGAAAACCCATGAAACATGCCACCGCTGGTCTTTTGTTTTGTCTATTATGTCCGCCTTCCCTGCTGGCCCAAAGCCAAAAGCCTCTCCTGCTTGGATTAGCCAGCATCAGCGGCGGCATCGAGACGCTCTATGTCACCAAGAAAATTGGCGCCTTCAAACGCAACGGCATCGACGTCGACTTTCTCTTGCTGCAAGGCGGCAGTCAGGCGCTCCAGGTGCTTTTGTCCGGGGAAATCAAAGTCATCAGCGGGGGCGGTGGCACCGCGGCACAAAGAGCCCGCTTCAAGGGCGCCGGAAACGTGCTAGTCGCCACCTACACGCCGACCATGCCCTACAGCCTCTATGTCAATGGTAAAATACCCGACGCCAAACGTCTCAAGGGAGCCAAAATCGCCATCTCCCGTTTTGGCAGCTCCTCGGATTTCGCCGCGCGTTTCATGGTGACTCGTTTGGGTCTCGATCCTGCCAAGGACGTCACGATCATGCAGATCGGCAATCAGCGCGAACGAATGAGCGCGTTGTTGAGCGGATCGGTCGACGGCTCGGTTGTCGACGCTCCCAATACTCTCATCGCTCGCCAGCAGGGATTTTTTGAGCTCGCCGACGCTTCAAAGCTCGGCCTCACCTATCCACATAATAACATCGCGACCACCGACCGCTTTATTCGCGAGGAGGCGCAAACTGTCTTTGGCTTTCTGCGCGCCTTCGTCGAAGGAATCGCTTTTTACCGAACTCACAAAGCGGAAAGCATTCAAATGATCAAGGAGTTTCTGCGCGTCAGCGACAACGCCATAGCCGAGGAAGCCTACGATTATTATTCGCGCATCACTCCCGCCAAACCCTATCCGAGCGCAGAGGGTGTTCGCGGCGTGCTCGAAGAAATCGCGGTATCGGAGCCGGCAGTAAAAACCGCCAAGGTGGAACAATTTATCGATGGGAGTTTCATCGCCAAACTTGATCAGAGCGGCTTCATTGACGGGCTATATAAGAAAAAATAGATTTTTTGTTACGCAAGGCCGGAGGCGCAAAAGACCTAAATAAAACATCGCAGCAAGCGACGAGCTATCAAATAACAACTATGGTAATTTCCCCAAGGTTGATGTGGCGCCCTCACAGGCGCACTTACCCCGAATGTTTTTATCGGGGGTCCAGTCAGAGTTTCGCCTAGATTCCCGCTAAAAACATGCGGGAATGACAGCCTTTTGGAGGATTAGGAATTGCTTTTTACGGGCAAGCTTGGGAAGAATTAGCCGGAAGAAATTACAGAGATCTCTCATGGAATCGGAACTCAAAGAAATGTTGGCTTCGCTGGATCGCACCGGCTACTGCCAGTGGATGAAGAGCGAAGGCGTTCCTATCGTGGAGGGCTTTAGCGTCGAGGATATTCGCGAATTGAAGCTTGGTCTCTGGCGCCGCATGGGCGGTAGCGGCGCTTTTGTTCATCTCTACGGCATGGAGGGGCAGACCGGAATGTACGTCGCGGAGATTCCTTCCGGCGGCGCGCTCAACCCCGAGCACCATCTCTATGAAGAAATGATTTGTATTCTCGCCGGTCATGGGGCCACCGAAATCTGGCAGGATGGTGGAGACAAGCGGCTGTTCGAATGGGGGCCGTTTAGTCTGTTTGCCCCGCCGCTCAATAGCTGGCATCGGCTGGTGAACGGCAGCCGAGAGCCGGTCCGGCTAATGGCGGTAACCACTGCGCCAATCGCCATGGATTTTTATCGTAACGCAGAATTCATCTTCAATTGCCCTTATGCTTTTACCGATCGGTTTCATGGCGAAGATGACTACTTCGCCACCAGTCAAAATTTTTACTCCGTCGGCCTGCAATCGATCTGGGAAACCAATTTCATCCCTGACGCGAAAGCGGTCAAAGTCCGCGATGATCTTTACGTCAAGGGAACGGAAGTCGGGATGGTTCAGTTCGAAAGCTCGAAGAACGGGCTCATCGGCCACGTCGCGGATTGGCCGACCGGCCTATACCATAAGGCGCATTACCATGGCGCCGGCGCGGTAATCGTAATTTTGAAATCGGAGGGATACACGCTCCTCTGGCCAAAGGAGAGCGGTACTCAGCCTTACGCTACCGGCCGTGGCGATGACGTCGTCGAACTGCGCTGGCGCGAAGGCAGTGTCTTGAGCCCACCCAGCGGCTGGTTTCACCAGCACTTCAACATCGGCGGGGAAGCCGCGCGCCAGCTCGCGCTGAGGTTCGGCAGCAGGCTGCATCCCATCGGGTTGCACCAGGCGGCGAAGAAGAAAACCGACGGAGTTTATATCTCGGTCAAAAAAGGCGGCACGATGATCGAATACGAGGACGAGGACCCCGAGATTCGCTACCGCTTTGAAGCGAATTTAAAGCGCGCCGGGACGCCGCTGAGAAACAAATCCCAATGAAAGAATTGCGGAAAATTCTAAACGAGCCCGTTTCGGATTTTGAGATTAGAGTCTTGGGATTCGTGTGATTTAATTTTGTTTCGGTTTTTCGACCTTGGATTTCGGATTTTGATTGGCAAAAACACCTCGGAGAAAAAAGATGGCAGCAGCAAAACGTAAAACTAGCGCCGGTCGTAAAAACCTGCGCTATCAGGATCTCGTCTCCACTCGGCCGGGTAGTCTCGCCGGAACCTTCATGCGGCGGTTTTGGCATCCTATTTATCGCGCCGAAGAGCTCCGCGCCGGCCAAGCCAAACCGATCGAGATCATGAGCGAACGCTTTACTCTTTACCGTGATGAAAACGGAGTACCGCACGTGGTCGATTTCCGCTGCCCGCACCGCGGCACGCAGCTCTCCGCCGGCTGGATCGAGGGCGACTCGATCCGCTGCATGTATCACGGCTGGAAATTTAACGCCGCCGGGCAGTGCACCGAACAACCCGCCGAGGAGAAATCTTTTGCGGCAAAGATTCGCATAAGAAGCTGTCCAACGCGTGAATACCTCGGTTTGATCTTTGCCTACTTCGGCGCGGGTGAAGCGCCGCCGTTTCCGCGCTATCCATACATGGAGGAGGACGGCGTGCTCGAGGTCCTGTCAACGGAAGTATGGCCGTGCAATTTCTTCCAGCGGATCGATAATAACGGCGATACTTATCATGTGCCCTTCGTTCATCGCGGCGCCTATTCGGCTTCCGCCGCCAACAATCGAAGCGGGTTGCCCGAGGTTTCCAAGGAAGAAAGTCCATGGGGGACAACAGGCTACGCGAGTTTTACCCAGGGTTGGCGCAACATTTTCCAATTCTTCATGCCTGCCACTTACGCCTTTCGAAATCCGTCGCCCGAACCGGAGTGCGCATCGGAAGATCGGATGCAGTGGGACGTTCCGCTCGACGACGAGCATTCATTGGAATTTCGCCTTCGCCGTCTACCGCTAACCGGGGAAGCCGCGCAAGAATACCGCGCGCGCCGCGCGGCTTTGGCCGCGGAACCAAAAATTTCCGTCGCGCAAATGGGCGACGCCGTGCTCTCGGGCAAGCTCAGCTTCCAGGAGCTTGATAATTTCTTCAAAGACAAAATCTCCCTAGTACATACGCAAGACTACGTTGCGCAAGTCGGACAGGGCCCCCGCGCAGATCGCGCCCGGGAACATCTCGGCCGCTCCGATATCGGCGTCATTCTGTTCCGCAAGATCTGGGAAAGAGAGCTGCGCGCGCTAGCCGAGGGAAGGCCGCTCAAAAAATGGGTTCTGCCCCAAGACGCCGAGATCAAATTTCAGGAACAGCCGGAAAAGCTAGCGCGGAGCGCGCGAGGATAAGATTAACACAGCATAGCCGAATGTTTTTTCGGTCGTCCAGTCCGAGTTTCCGCTCGACGCTTAGCTACTTCAACGATTCTTCAACCGCGGCGCTAATCCCTCATAACCATTTTCGCCATCGAAATGAAGTTGACGTAACCGATAGATCTCGGATATCGTCCGGCGATAATAGCGCGATAGCTGACGTTACAAAAAAGCAAACTGCCGTCCATTCAAGAGAGGAGGACTTCCTATGATCAATAGATCTTCAATACTCTTGCTCGCCGGTACCCTCATCGCCGTTGTAGCCGTTCCCGTTTCTGCGCAACAAACCGGTGACAAGCCGCCGGCTCAACCTGCTGCGCCTGCTGCGGCGCCTGACCCGTCAAAACCGATGCCCACGTTACAACCCCAGCCAACGACCGTGCCGGGACGCCCGGACATTCCCAACGCGGAAGTCGCCAAGCAACTGCGCAACGTCGCGCCCCTGCCGTCCGGCGCGCCGGAAGACAAGCTACCGGTGGCGCAACTCAAGCTCCCCAAAGGCTTCAAGGTCGAAGTCTACGCGAGCGGGATCCCGAATGCGCGCTCGCTCAGGCTCGGCGACAAGGGCACGGTGTTTGTCAGCAATCGCGTGCTCGACAAAGTTTACGCCATCGTCGAGAAAAACGGCAAACGCGAGACGAAAGTCATCGCCACGGGCCTAGACCGGCCCAACGGTCTCGCCTTCCACAAAGGCACACTCTATATCGCTGAAGGCACCAAGATCTCCAAGCTCGAAAACATCGAAGACAATCTGGAAAATCCACCTAAGCCCGTTGTCATCTACAGCGACTTTCTCAACCAGCAATCGCACGGCTGGAAATTCATGGCCCTGGGACCGGACAACAAGCTCTACGTAAACGTCGGCTCGCCGTGCAATATCTGCGAGCCGCCCGCCACCAATGGGCAGATACGGCGCATAAATCTCGACGGCAGCGGCGCGGAAGTGGTCGCTCGGGGGGTACGCAACTCGGTCGGCTTTGACTGGCACCCGGTGACGAAGGAATTCTATTTCACCGACAATGGACGTGACTGGCTATCGGAAGACCTTCCCGAAGACGAGCTCAACCGCGTCACCAAGGTCGGCCAGCATTTCGGCTTCCCGTACTGCCATCAGGGGACCTTCACCGATCGCGAGTTGGGTTGGGGACGTTCTTGCGATGAGTTCGAAAAGCCGGTCGCTCTGCTCGGCCCCCACTCCGCTGCCCTCGGTATGCGCTTCTACACCGGCAAAATGTTTCCGAGCCAGTATCAGAATGCCATCTTCATCGCCCGCCACGGCTCGTGGAACCGGACAAAAAAAGTTGGCGGCGACGTTATCGTGGTGAAGCTGAACAAGGACGGCAGCGTGAAATCGCAAGAACCGTTTCTCACCGGCTTTCTCCAGAACAACGAATACAGCGGTCGGCCCGTCGACGTGCATGTGATGAAAGACGGCTCGCTGCTGGTCTCGGACGACTATGCGGGAGCGGTCTACCGCGTGACCTACGGCAGCACGAAGGTCGCCGCGCGTTAGCAGCAACGCGCCTGAGTTCGACCCCCCGCCTCGACAGTCGCTACTTCGGTTGTTTGCGTACTTCGATGCCCGCGGCTTCTTCCTGGAGGCGGAAAAGCGATGCCGTGCTTTGATCGGACCAACCGCGGCTCACAGCCTGAACCATTATTTGCTCGACCAAAGCGGCGATCGGCATCGGCACGTTGTGTTGGCGGCCCAGTTCGGTCGCAAGGCCAACGTCCTTCCGTGATAGGGCGATGTTGAAACTAGAGGAGGCCCCGTAGTTACCCTTGAAGACTGTCTCCGAAAAGGTTTTCACTAGCTGATGAAGTTGGACTTCCAGGCCCCAGTGCATGCACTCCCAGAGGAGCTGAGGATCTACACCGGCCTTGGCGCCCAAGACGATACCTTCGCCGATCGCCAAACCGATGCCACGACGCACCAGGTTATGCGCCAATTTGATCACGGTTCCGGTTCCAAGCTCGCCGGCATAGACCACCGTGTCGCTGAACGAATCAAGAACAGGTTTCACTTCACTAAAGACCTGCTGAGGTCCGGACGCCAAAACCTGCACGCTTCGATTGGCGATGCCGTTCTTACCGACAATAAGCGGCGCATCCATCACCCACGCGCCGCGCGAGTGAAACTCGTTTTCAATGCGTCGAATAAGATTCGGGGCGCTGCTGGAAAGATCGACGTAGAGACTGCCCTCATGGACGCCCTGCAAAAGCCCCATGGAGCCAAGAGCGACTTGCTCGACTTCCAGCGGACCTGGAAGGGAAGTGAACACTATCCGGCAATGCCGGGCAACGTCCGCAGGTGAACCTGCTAACTGAGATCCGCCTCCTACAAATGGTTGGGCCGCTTCCGGTCGGATGTCGTGGACCATCATGGGATAGCCGCCCTTCTGGATATTCCTGGCAACTACTCCGCCTATGGTGCCCAGTCCAACAAAGCCTATCAGTTCCATTTCAGCACCTCGTGAGTAGAGTGAACGAATAAATTGGGGCGTGACTGAAGGTTACAACCTGAATGCGCGAAACTAACCATCTGCGCTCAGATCGCACAGGTATGAAGACGAGGGCCTAGTTCCAGCAAGTCTTTTTTCATCCATTGAAGATGAAGTATTTGCGCATGGCATAATTGATCATCAACGCCGCAATCAGGTTAGAACCGAACGCATAGGTTGTGAGCATTCCCAAGCGCTTGATCAAAACCCCCATAATCGAAGTGCCTATCGCCATTGCGACACCCGAAACGAGATAAAAGAAACCTAGCTCTATGATCCAATGATAACGCCCAGGGACGAAAACCCAGTAAATATTGATCAAGTACGCGACCAAGTTCGAGACTAAAAATGCCACACCGTTGCCCAGCATCGAATTGCGCGATCGAGTAGCATCGTCCAATTCTTCTATTGGCAAATTAAAAACTCTTACAAACCAATCGTCTGCTTGTAAGGCATAAAAAACTTTCCACGCCACAAGGTGAAAAATCATGATGTGGACGGTGGTGGCCACGCATCCACCAATTGCATACTTTATGAATTGAAGAAGATTAGCCGAGTGTTGACCCACGAACTGATCGATAATATTCAAACCATATCTCTGATTCAAAAACTGCAGGACCTTCTCGTCATAAAATGATCAAACAGACAGGCAGGCGAAATTTGGCCGGTCGGCGCAATCGGTTCATAATCGATTCCACCAAATCCAAAGTTTCATTCCGGTCTAAAGTGATGGGATTTTGCGTCATAAGATCTCTAACTGTCACAGTGGTCTTTAATTTTTGCGCCATTGGGTTTCGCCTTCCGAATGACATTCGCGTGAACTAGATAAATAATCAATCGATCCCACATCACAAAATGTGAGTTGTGCTGCCGAACCAAGACAACTACTTTGGTTTTGTTGCTTCACTCGTATCGCAGCGCTTCGATGGGATCCAAATTGGCCGCCTTCTTGGCCGGATAAAACCCGAAGAATACACCGACGGCGCCGGAGAAGAGAAAGGCGATCGCGACGATCGTCGGGCTGATCAGCGTCGGCCACTGGGCCCATTGCTTGAGGACTTCGGAGCTACCGATGCCGAGAAATATTCCGATCAGTCCACCCGTGGCGGCCATGACCACCGCCTCGACGAGAAACTGCAGCATGATGTCACGGCTACGCGCGCCGACGGCCATGCGGATACCGATCTCGCGGGTACGCTCGGTGACTGAAACAAGCATGATATTCATGATACCGATGCCGCCGACAAGAAGTGAAATGGAAGCGACGCTTCCCAGCAGAACGGCCATCACACGGGCAGTGGTCGATGCCGCCTCGGCGATATCGGACAAATTGCGCACGTTAAAATCGTCTTCCCGGTCTTGGCCGATGCGGTGACGTTGGCGCAGAAGAGAACTAATCTGCTCTTGTGCTTCTTGAACGCGCTCCGCGCTAACCGCCTTGACGACGATGCTCTGCACCCAGGTGATGCGCATCAATCGTTTCTGCATGGTTGTGTACGGGATCATCACGGTATCGTCCTGATCGGTGCCTTGACCGGTTTGACCCTTCGCCACCAGCAACCCGACGACACGAAACGGAATGTTTCTGATGCGAACGACCGCGTCGACGGGATTATCGTTGCCGAACAGTTGTGCCGCGACGGTTTGGCCGATGACCGCGACCTTGGCGGCGCTATCCATATCGCCTTCGTGCAAAAAACGACCTTCCGCCACCTGCCAGTCACGGATTTGTTGGAACTCGGGCGCAACGCCCTGAGCCAACGTGCCCCAATTGAGATTGCCGGCGATCACTTGCTCCGGCCGCCGGAGTACCGGCGAGGCGAAGGAAACCGACCGCAACTCCTGCACCATCGCTCTGGCGTCGGCATCCACTAAAGTATTCACATTCCCCGTACCGAACCGAACACCGCCCTGAGAGTTGCTGCCAGGCAAGACAATAAGGACATTGGTGCCAAGGCTGGCGATCTGCGCTCGGATGGTCGACTTGGCACCTTCGCCAATGGCAACCATCGCGATCACCGCGCCGACGCCTATGATAATTCCGAGCATCGTGAGAAAAGCTCGCAGTTTGTTCCGCGCGAGCGCGCGCAGCGCGATGCGGAGAGTCATCAGCCATTGCATCTAAGACTCCGCCCGGCAGACTACTTGGTCGACGCCTCTATCCGATATGACAAGCCCATCCTTGAAGTGAATTTGTCTTTTCGCATGCGCAGCGATATCGAATTCGTGAGTGACGAGAATGACCGTAATTCCTTGTTCCGCGTTTAGCGTTTGAAACAATGCCATGATTTCTTCGCTGGTGGTGGTATCGAGATTGCCGGTGGGCTCGTCGGCGAGAATGAGAGACGGTCGGTTGACCAGCGCACGGGCGATCGCCACCCTTTGCTGCTGGCCACCGGAGAGCCGGTTCGGCGTGTGATCTCGGCGGTTTTCCAGTCCGACCAGCGCCAGTACTTCGACCGCGCGTTGATGGCGCTCTTTGCCGTGAAACCCGTTGTACATCATCGGCAGTTCGACATTCTCGAGCGCCGTAGTGCGCGACAGCAAGTTAAACCCTTGGAACACAAAGCCGATCCGTTTGTTGCGAATTTGCGCCCACTCGTCAGCGGAAAGCGACCCCACTTCCTCCCCCTCTAAAAAATATTTGCCTCTCGTCGGACGATCGAGGCAGCCCAGAATATTCATGAAGGTCGACTTACCCGAGCCGGACGAGCCCATGACGGCGACAAACTCACCGCGGTCGATGGTAAGATCTATCCCGCGCAAAGCCGGCACGTCAACATCGCCCATGTGATAGGTCTTGTGTAAATTCTCGACCCGAATCAGCTCGCTCATCTAAAGCCTAGGCGCGGCTGAGCCGGTTGAAACGGATTTACCACGCCGGCTTGGCCTTGGCTCCCCGCGCTCCCTGACATGCCGATTACCACTGGCTCGTTTTCATTGAGCGGACCGGCGACCACTTCGGTCTTCGAACCGTCCGTGATGCCCAGCTGGACCTCGATCGACTGCATCTTGGAATCTTTTACGACATAGACTCTGACCTGGCGCACTCTCTGTCGCTCGCCGCCGCCTCCACCTCCACCACCGGGTCGGCTCGTCCGTCGAGCGCCGACCCGCGGCGCCGTTCGGCTTTGCTCTTGGCGTAACAAGTCTTGAGCTTCGCTTTTCTCGTCGGGCGGCCTAAACCGAAGCGCGATATTCGGTATCGTCAGAACATCTTCCTTCTCGCTAACGAGAAACTGCACGTTGGCGGTCATGCCAGGCTTGAGCAACAGCTCCTTGTTGTCGATCCGCACCACGGCGTCGTAGGTCACGACATTCTGAATGATCGTGGGGGCGTTGCGCACCTGGTGAACCTTGCCACGAAATCGGCGTGCCGGGAAAGCATCGACGGTAAAAGTCACCTGCTGCCCTTCCTGCACATTACCGACGTCGGCCTCGTCGACGCTCGTGTGCACCTCCATCTTTGCAAGGTCGTTGGCAATGGTGAAAAACGTGGGCGCTTGTAGCGACGCGGCTACGGTCTGGCCCACATCGACGTTGCGCGAAATGACAATGCCGTCGACCGGCGAGCGAATTACGGTATTGTTGAGATCGACGCCGGCCTGACTCAGCGCGGCTTGAGCTTGCGCGGCCTGCGCTTGATTGACGTTTACCTGCGCCACTGCGGCCTCATAGGCGGTCTGGGCGGCGTCAAGCTCGCTCTGAGCCATTAATTCCCGTTTCTTTAATTCCCGGTTTCTTTCTAAGGTCCTGAGTGAGTCCGCCGCACTCACCTTCGCCTTGGCGAAATTCGCCTGCGCCGCCAGAACATTCGCGCGCGCCTGATCCACGGCGGCCTTGAACTTGTCTTGGTTCAGCTGGGCCACGACCTGGCCGGCTTTGACCTTGGTATTGAAATCAGCGAGCAGCTTATCGACGGTACCGGACACTTGGCTGCCGACTTGCACCGTGACGACTGCTTGCAAGGTGCCGGTTGAGGAAACGACTTGGCGAATATTGCCCCGGCTCACCAACACCGTTAGGTACGGTGATTCCTTTGTCGAGTTACCCATACGCCAGTAGGCAAACCCGGCTCCGCCGACTAAGAACAATGTGAGAACTGTAAATAAGAGTTTCTTTAGTTTCATGATCCCGCGTGCAATAGACGAAATACTTTGGCCGAAAAATCATTCGGATCGCGTTTGGTGACGCGCCGATAAGTCAAGCCGGTGGTAATCTCCGCGTTGGGCTCCTGATCTTCGATCACCTGATTCAAAGTAACCTGAAAGCGCGATACCGGCGCCGCGCCGGTCATTTCATGCTCCACCTCTTTAACGCT
>DASXSW010000143.1:0-6094 GCA_036505755.1 Binatia bacterium
GGAAGGCTGTCTCTGTTTACCTGTGAATTATGACAAATCTCTGTTGAGTGTTATTCCTGGCGAAATCATTGAAAAAGATTACGGCTGCGGGGACCCCTCGCGATATATTCACCCAGGCGAAACGGTCCTCGACCTCGGCTCCGGCAGCGGCAAGGCTTGTTACATCATTGCGCAGATCGTCGGCGCCAGAGGCAAAGTCATCGGCATCGACTTCAATCCGCCGATGCTGGAACTCGCGCGCAAGTACCAAAAATCGATTGGCGATAAGCTCGGCTATCACAACGTGGAATTCCGCCGCGGGAAAATTCAGGATCTAAAGACCGATCTGGAATTGATAGACCGGTATCTCAAGCAAAATTCTGTTCATTCTGTAACCGATCTCTCACGCCTGGAAGAGTTTCAAAATAAAATGCGCCGCGAGCGGCCGTTGATTGCCGACGAATCCATCGATGTGATTGTTTCCAACTGCGTGCTCAATTTGGTGCGGCCGGACGACAAGCAACAGTTATTTTCGGAAATGTACCGTGTGCTTAAACGCGGCGGACGGATCGCCATTTCCGACATCGTCAGCGACGAGCCGGTACCGGAGCATCTTGCCGAAGATCCCAAGCTTTGGAGCGCCTGTGTGTCTGGAGCTTTTCAAGAAGAAGATTTCCTGCGCGCGTTTGAAGAAGCCAAGTTCTACGGGATCCAGGTTGAGGAGTTCCGTTCGGAAGCCTACCAGACTGTCGACGGCATCGAGTTTCGCGCCATCACGGTGACGGCCTATAAAGGCAAGGAAGGGCCGTGCGTCGAGCGCAACCAGGCGGTGATTTATCGAGGGCCGTGGAGGCAAGTAGTCGACGACGACGGACACACGCTCGAACGCGGCGCGCGCATGGCGGTATGCGAAAAGACTTTCGAGATTTACTCGAAGGCGCCCTACAGGGATCAATTCATTCTAGTGCCGCCGCGCGAGGAAATATCCAGTGACAAGGCGGGCGTGTTTGATTGCGCGCGCGATCATAGACGACACCCGCGCGAGACCAAAGGGATTGAGTACAACGTCACAAAAATTTCCGACAGCATCTGTGGGCCGGGTTCGAGTTGTTGTCCGTAGTTTTGATTGTATCAGCAAAAGGGACAGGCAACTTTTTTGAAAAGCAAAAAGTAGCCAGTCCCTCCGTTAGCTTCCCATGCAACCGTTTGCTGAAAAACTTCAGATAGCGGGCGACGATTTCAAACGGCGTGCCGTCGATGTTCTTCAAGTCAACATGGGTCGATACTGCAATCTTGCGTGTATTCATTGCCACGCCGAGTCAGGTCCGACTCGAAAAGAAATGATGAGCCGGGAAACGGTCGACGCCGTCGTGAATTTTCTCGCCAGCACAAGCATTCCGACCCTCGACATCACTGGCGGCGCTCCGGAGCTGCATTCTGATTTTGACTATTTGGTCAAATCCGCGCGCGAGCTTGGGCGTCATGTGATGGATCGCTGCAACCTGACGGTCATTTTCGAGCCCGGCAAGGATCACCTGCCAGAGTTCTTTAAGCAGCAGCGAGTCGAGCTGGTGTGTTCACTGCCGTGCTATTCGGCCGAGAACGTCGACAAGCAGCGCGGCAAAGGAACGTTCGACGCGAGCATTCGCGCGTTGCAGCGATTCAACGAGCTCGGTTACGGACAGCTGGAGAGCGGTTTAATTCTTAATCTTGTCTATAATCCGGTAGGCCCGCACTTGCCGCCGCCGCAACAGGAGCTCGAACAAGATTATAAGCGCATTCTCGGCGAACAATTTGGCATCGTGTTCAATTATCTCTTCTGTCTCAGCAATATGCCGATCACGCGCTACGCGACCCATCTCAAACTGCGGGGCGAGTACGATCGCTACGTGGAATTGCTCGAGGCCAATTTCAATGCCGTCACTCTCGATCAGGTGATGTGTCGCAATCTCATCAGCGTCGGTTGGAATGGCACGATTTACGATTGCGACTTCAATCAAATGTTAGATTTCCCGGTGATCGGTCGGAATGGCAAACCGCTTAACATCTTAGGTCTATCCCTGGATCAAGTTTTCGATCATCCCATCATCGTCGGCGACCACTGTTACGCCTGCACGGCTGGTTCAGGCAGCAGTTGCGGCGGCTCACTCGTGTAGGTTTAAGGAGCATTGCTTTGTCGTTTTGGCCTATTACGATCCTTGGTGCAATGCTGTTTGTCGCCTATGCCAACGGCGCGAACGACAACTTCAAAGGAGTCGCGACTCTATTCGGCAGCGACACGGCCGACTATCGCAGAGCGCTGTGCTGGGCAACGATTACAACTTTTGCCGGCTCGTTGGCAGCATTATTTTTGGCGACGAAACTGGTGGCGGTTTTCCAAGGAAGCGATTTGTTGCCGCCGCATTTGGGTCAATCGCAACCATTCATTGCGGCGGTCATTATCGGCGCAGCGCTGACCGTAATCTTGGCGACAAAGCTAGGTATCCCCATCTCTACAACGCACAGCTTGACAGGAGCGCTTGTTGGCAGTGGTCTGGTCGCAGTCGGATTCGAGCTTGGATTTCGCACTCTGGCGATCAGTTTCTTTCTGCCGCTTCTGGTAAGTCCGCTGTTCGCGGCAGGATTGGCCACGATCGGATACCCGTTGCTTTGCCGCACCATACAAAGCGCAGGCCTCAGCAAAGAAAACTGTCTGTGCGTCGCCATCACCTCGGTGCCTTCGGCGTTGACTCCAAGCGGTGTGATCATCACCGAGTCCATGTCTGGCCTGCGCGTGATCATCGACCGACAGGCGGCCTGTTCCCAACCAGCCTCCGGAACCTTTTTGGGAATCAGAGCGGAAAAGTTACTCGGCGTAAGCCACTATTTGAGCGCCGGCGCAGTCGGTTTTGCGCGCGGCTTAAACGATACGCCGAAGATCGTCGCTCTTGGCTTAGTCACCAGTGCGCTCGATCTCCACTGGCTCATTGCCATGGTTGCGGCCGTCATGGCGCTGGGCGGTTTGTTGAACGCCAAAAAAGTAGCCCAGACAGTGAGTAAACGCATCACCACGATGGAGCCCGATCAGGGCCTTTGGGCCAATCTAGTAACGAGCTTTCTGGTGATTTTCGCTTCCAAGTGGGGTATGCCGGTTTCGACCACGCATGTATCATGCGGCGCGCTTTTCGGAATCGGCTTGGCCAACGGACAAGCGCGTTGGATCGTGATTCGGACGATTTTGTTAGCTTGGGTGTTGACCCTGCCCACCGCCGCCCTGTTATCGGCGGCAACTTATGTCTTGACACGATCCCTTTAATCATCTTGGATTTCACGTCACCGAAAGTGTGCTCCCCAGCTGCACCAACAGGCGACGCGGGGCGTCCAATTGAGATTTACGAACTCGATATTCTGAGAAAGCATAGATGAAACCGACCAGGGCCATCGTCATCATTTTACTGCTCGCAGCCATGGTCCTCGGGTTTCTTTTTTTACCGGTGCGCCAGTGGTTCATGCACTTTGAAAGCTACGTGCAATCGTTGGGTGCAATCGGCCCGGTGGTTGTGGCTGCGGCATATATTCTTTGTACGGTGCTATTCATCCCCGGCAGCGCAATTACCGTGGGTGCGGGAACTCTCTTCGGCTTGAAACTGGATTTCTCGTCGTCGTCGCGAACCTTGGCGCACTTTCTTCTTTTTTGCTGGCGCGCAGTTTTCTGCGACAGAACGTCGTCCAGTGGGCGGCGGCGAATCCGAAATTTCGCTCGTTGGATCAGGCGATCGGCAAGCAAGGCTTCAAGATGGTTTTGCTCGCGCGTCTGAGCCCGATCTTTCCGTTCGTGCTGCTCAACTATTTCCTTGGCCTGACGGCGGTACGGACCGGCGCTTACATTCTGGCGAATTTGCTTGGCATGCTGCCAGCCACGCTCCTGTTCGTCTACATCGGTGCGGCGGCGCGCGATGCAATCGCCGGACAGACGGATGTGTCGGCGAGTTTTTATCAGCAGATTCTAAAATACGTCGGCTTAGCAGCACGATTGCTGTGGTCGTCGTTGTCACCCGGATCGCGCGCAAGGCTCTGCGCGAGGCCGAACAGCAGCAGGAAGGCAGCATCGGAGCGGATATGGCGGGATTGGACTTCAACCATCAGCCGACGACGTTTGAACAAATGATGCTCGTCGACGATTCCTATGACAAACAATTAGTCGCCAACTGCCATCCGCTCGGGCGCGTGAATCCGACACCGGCGGGAAATACAACCTCGTGGTGATCGGTGGCGGGACAGCTGGCTTGGTGAGCGCAGCCGGCGCAGCCGGACTCGGCGCCAAAGTCGCGCTGATTGAGCGCAACCTCTTGGGCGGCGATTGTCTCAACGTCGGTTGCGTGCCTTCTAAGGCAATGATTCGCGCCGCGCGCGCGGCGCATGATGCGCGCGACGGCACGCAATTCGGGATTAAGTTGACGGGCGAAGCTAATATCGTTTTCGCCGTTGCGATGGAGCGCATGCGCAGACTGCGCGCCGGGATCAGCCATCATGACTCGGTCGAGCGCTTCACCAAGCTTGGTGTCGACGTGTTTATCGGCACCGGTCGCTTCGTTAGCCCAAGCGCGATTGAAGTCGACGGCAAGAGATTGGAATTTCAATCGGGCCGTTATTGCGACGGGAGCCAGAGCGGCGGATTTGCCCATTCCCGGATTGAAGGAAGCCGGCTACTTGACTAACGAAACCGTTTTCACGCTTACCGAGTTGCCCCGACGTATCGCCGTGATCGGCGCGGGACCGATTAGTTGCGAGTTGGCGCAGTCCTTCGCGCGTTTCGGCAGCGAGGTTTCCTTGATCGAGGCGTTGCATGGCATTATGCCCAATGAAGAGCCTGATGCCAGCGAGATTGTGCGCCGGTCGATGATAGAATGCGATGGTGTAAAGCTCATGTGTTGCGGTAAGGACTTAAGAATCACCAACGCTGAAGGCTGCGGTAGCGACTGAGAATCGAATCCCACGGCAAGGAATACGATATTGTGGTCGATGAAATTTTAGTGGGCGGCGGTCGCAAGCCGAATATCGAATCGTTGGGATTGGAGGAAGCCGGCGTTGAATTTACCGGTCAGGGTGTGACCGTCGATGATCACCTGCGCACCAGTAATGGGAGAATCTACGCCGCCGGCGATATCTGCTCGCGGTTCAAGTTCACGGATGCCGCCGATGCGATGGCGCGCATCGTGATCGCCAACGCGCTCTTTCTCGCCCGTCGCAAAGTCACCGATCTCGTCATACCCTGGTGTACTTACACCGATCCGGAAATCGCTCATGTCGGTCACTACGAGAAAGACGCGAAGGTGGACGGATACGACGTGGCAACGCTTACCGAATCGCTGAGCGAAGTCGACCAGGCCATCCTGGACGGCGAAACTGATGGCTTCGGACGCGTTCACTACGACAAGAAAACTGGTAAGATCCTCGGCGGCACGATTGTGGCGCGCCACGCCGGTGAAATGATCGGCGAGTTGACGCTCGCCATGGTTGCGAAACAAAGTGTCGGCGTGCTCTCCTCAACGATTCATGCTTATCCGACACAAGCCGAAGTGCTGCGCAAGATCGGTGACGCTTACATGCGGACCAAGTTGACGCCGACGGTGAAGAAGCTTTTCGAGAAATGGTTGACGTGGCGGCGGTAAGGAAGACCGTGAGGGGTGAAGGGCGAGGAGTGAAGCGTTTTTCATGCAAATTACCTTAATTCGGTTGGTTGTTATTTTTGCGATGATGCTGGCACATTCAATGGTGCATGCCGCGCCGAAGGCGGAGCTGTGGGCGCGCTGGCAAAAGCATGATCCGGCGAGCACGCAGAAGATCGATCACAGTCCTTGGGATAGATTCCTCAAACAATATGTCGTGGCGCCCCATCCGTCGGGGATCAATCGCGTCCGCTATCATGCGCTGACCCCGGAGGATTTAAAAAGTCTGAGAGACTATTTGCAGTCCCTGCAGGCCGTCGCCATTTCGACCTTCAACCGCGCCGAGCAGAAAGCGTATTGGATCAATCTTTACAATGCCTTTACGGTGGATCTGATTCTGTCGCGCTTTCCGGTGGCGTCGATTCGCGACATCAACATTTCCCCAGGCTTGTTGGCGCGCGGCCCCT
>DASXSW010000144.1:0-9136 GCA_036505755.1 Binatia bacterium
TGTTTCACCCGACGGCGAGGCGCGGCAAATGTTGCCGCCGATGGTTGCCGTATTGCGGATCTGCAGCGACGCGAATTGGTGGGACGATTCCCAGAGCACCGTTAGCTTGTCGCGGACGAGAGCGTTGGTTTCGACGTCCCGGATCGTCGTCAACGCGCCAATGCGCAGGCTGCCGCCGTTCTCCTGGATCGAGCTCAGGCCGGGAATCTTCTTGATGTTGATCAGACATCCGGGCTCTTCCTTATATTTCATATCCACCAGCATGTCGGTCCCGCCGGCGATTATCTTGGCTTCCGCGCCATATTTCGCCAGCAGCGACACCGCTTCGCCGACTGTTTTTGGTTCAAAATAGTCCATAATTCGTTGCCTCGTGCGTGTTTATTAATTGACCAGAATTCTCGAATCCCTCTTAGCCCATGTTACGTGTCGATAGCAACCCCTGTTAAGCATTTCTGGTCGAATAAATCGCGGCGCGCGGATTTCGCGCGAGCAGATTTGACTGGCAAGACGCATCCTTGCTAGAGTCCGCAGCGCATCGAGGAAGTGTAAAAATAAAAATCTGATTCGCGTGGCAGCGAGCGTGGACTAAAATCGGGAGAGTACAAATGGCAATCACTAAGGGTCTGTTCGACGCCGACGGTCACGTTTACGAGCTCGATTACCAAATCATCGAGTATCTCGACCCGCCGTTTCGTGGCAGGAAGGAACTCTTACGCCAGCCGCTGATCAACTCCGGCGATGGCTGGCATCGAATCGCGTTAGGTGTCGGCAGAGGCCAAGGCGGACTCACCGGCGGCGAAATCACCGCGCAAAACTGGATCGATGCCTTGGATCAGGTTGGGCTCGATGGCACCGTGTTGCACCCGACCCTGGGTCTGAACATCGGTTCCGTGCGCGACCCCGAATGGGCCCTGGTGGTCGCGCGCGGTTACAATAATTGGCTGCACGATAAGTTCTTAAGGGTTAGTCCTCGCCTGAATGGCATCGCGGTTCTGCCGATCCAGAATCCTTCGGAGGCCGCGAAGGAATTGCGCCGCGCCGCCAAGGAACTGGGCATGGTTGGCGCGCTGATGCCGGCAGCCGGCGTCGAACGTTTGCTTGGACACCCGTCTTACGATCCCATTTATGAAGCCGCGCAAGATCTCGATATCGCGCTCTCGGTGCACACCGGCGGTGTGCCGCAGCTTGACATGCGATTCTTCGATCGGCTCATTGACGTGCGCTGCTTGCAACACCCGATCGGTCAGATGCACCAGATGGTCAACATGATGTTCGGCGGCGTTTTCGATCGATTCCCCAATTTGCGTTTCGCTTTTTTGGAATCCGGCTCGGCTTGGGTACTGTGCGCACTCGAGCGCATGCAGCGGGAGTTCGAGCATTGGTCGGTGTTGCTGCGCGATCAAAAAAAGGAACCCAAGGAGCACTTAAAAAGCGGCCGCCTCTATTTCGAAGCGGAGCTCGAAGACGAATTGCTTCCCTTCACCGTGCAGGTGCTCGGTGACAAGGCGCTCGTGTTCGCGTCCGACTTTCCCCACTTCACGCGCGCAGACCATATCGCCGAGGGCGTGAAACGTTTTCAGGAGCGGCCCGACCTGTCCGATGAGGCGAAGCAGCGCATCCTTGGGGATAACGCCAGACGCCTCTACAAAATCAGAGAAACTAGTCTAGCAGGTTGCTAAAAAACCCGGATTGCAGCCGCTCAAAAAGATCTCAGAGGCGAGGCGCGCGAAAAATAAACAAGCGTAGGCGTACTTAGCCCGTACGTTGGGGCGAGGCGATTGAGCGCAACGAAGCATATGCGTCTTTTTCAGCAGCCTGCGAGAGATCCATTGCCGACGGCCAAGGAGATCGAGGTAATGAACGGCTTAAAAAGCATCACGGTTACGTTAGTCGCGCTGGTGGTCGGACTCGTCTTTCTCAGCGATGCCGGCGCCCAAGGAGAGGCGCAATGGGAGAAGACCGTTGCCGCCGCCAAGAAAGAAGGCGAACTGTCCATCTATCTCAACGCTCCCGCGCAAGTGAGACCGGCTTTGACGAAGGCTTTCGATGAAAGGTTCGGGATTAAGATCTACGTCGTCACCGGCACCGGTCCGGAACTATCGGCGAAGATCGTCTCCGAATACAGCGCGGGACTCCACCAGGCGGATGTCAGCTTTCAGGGCTGCAGCACGTTGATCGCTCTGATCGGCACGCATGGTTATCTCGCGCCGATCGAGCCGATGCTCATTCTGCCGGAAGTCAGGGACGGCAAAGCGTGGTTCGGCGGCAAGCTGAATTACGACAAGGCGGGCACGGCCTTTCGCTTCATCAACCATGCATTGCCGCCGGTCGTCTACAACACGGACTCGGTGAAGGCAAATTCCATCCAGTCGTTTCTCGATCTGCAGAGACCGGAATGGAAAAAGAAAATACTGATGCATGACCCATCTATCCTCGGCGCCGGCGCCAACGGCATAAGCTAATTGGCGACACTCTGGGGCCTAAGCAAAGCGAAGGACTATTTGAGTACTTTGTTAAAGGCGCAAGAAGCCGGCGTGACCAGAAACTACCAACAGCATGTCGAATGGGTGGGGCAAGGGAAGTACGCCGTCGGCCTTTGGCCGAACCCCGGGCAAGTGGCCCGCTACGTTAAAGCGGGCGCGCCCATTGCGGTGACGCACGTGAAGGAAGGTGCGGTGGCTTCGCCGGCTTTTGGCTGTCTGGGTGTGCCGGCCAAACCGGCGCATCCTAACGCGGCGACGGTTTTCGTTAATTGGTTCTTGAGCCGCGAAGGACAGACATTGGCGGTCAAAGCCTATGAACTGCCGAGCGCGCGGCTCGATGTGACGGCCTCCGGTGTTCTAAAAGAATTCGTGATCGTTCCCGAGCAAAAAGTTTTCGTCGAGAATGAGGAGTTCAATGCCATGCAGGACAAGTGGATCCCGGAGTGGAAGGCCGTCGTGGAGTCGGTGCAAAGATGAGCGCGACGGAAGAAATCAAAAACAAAATGTCCACGGCTTGCGCAATCCTTCGTTGGGAGCTTTCCAATATGTGGGGCCATGTGAGCGTCAGGGCGCCAAGCGGCGGCGGGTTTTCTCTAATGCCGCTAAGGGAGCCGGTGGATGTAACGATTCCCTCCGACGATCTTTTGCAATACGACTTAGAGGGAAACTTCCTATCGGGCCGGCGCGACGCCATCGACGAAATTTTCTTCTACAGTTGTCCGTACCGCGCCAGAGATGAAGTGGGCGCGGTGATCCATTGCCATCCGGAAATGACCTTGGCGCTGGCCGCCGTCGGTGGAAAGATCGAGCCCATCCACACGAGCAGCGTGCGCTTCGAGACCGGCGTGCCGATGACTTCTTTTCTCTACGGCTACTGGCAGCAACATGGAGAACAAGCAGCGAAGGCGATGGGCGAAAATTGCGCGCTCATCATACAGGGACACGGAACCATCGTGACGGGGAGAACCATCGAGGAAGCCTGTATTAACATGGTGCAACTCGAAAGAACCGCGCGAATGCTGCTGATGGGTCGGGCGTTCGGGCAGGCGCAGCCTCTGACTCCTGCGGCGATCGAAGAATTTAAGTCGATCGCGGGCCGGAGGGCTAGAGGCAAAGCAGACCCGGCGATCGCATCTTTAATAGAATGGAGCTACTACGAGTCGATGATCAAACGCGGCGAACGTTGGAGCCGCTTGTGATCGGTGAACTTGCCGGTGCATCTGAAAATTTCGCGCTTGAGTTCGGCAAATGGATCTGGGGAGCGTGCAACCGATCGCAGCAGGTTGGACGCATAGACGGCGGGCAGTATGGCATCCAGCGAAAATCTCGTGATTGCAGGATGTGAGGTCCACGAAATTCGATCACCACAGGGTGCTGATTCGAAACCGTCTAAACTTTGGTGCGTTGGCGACCAGAACATTTTACAGAAGAACCTTCTTGGCATCATTTCCTCGCGACGGTTTGATGCGGAGCTGACTTGGAAGTCCGTACAACTGTTGCAGCAGCTTGGGTCTTTGGAGAACCTGGCCTTCATAAGCGGATGGCATTCTCCCTTGGAGAAAGAGGCTTTTCGGGTTGTCATAAGCCTCCCGGCAAGCCTAGTCATCTGCGTGGCCAAAAGCCTTCAGCGCTTTACTCCTTCCGAAGAGATCAAGTTGCGATTGAACGAAGGGCGGAGTTTACTGCTGACCCACTGTAGTCCGAAAGCAAAACGCATCAGCCGGGAAGCTTCCCTTCGGCGCAATCAACTGGTCATAGGATTAGCAAAGGCGCTATTGGTTTTGTCCGCGCCAGAGGAAAGCTCTTCCTTGGTGCTGGCGAGGGAAGCAGTGCGCGCTGGGACGCCCGTGTTTACTCTCGAGCATCCCCTCAACCGCAGCCTGCTGGAATTAGAAACCCCAGCGGCGACGATCGAGAACATCCGAAGCGCCATCGACCAGAGATGAAACGCAGTGCGGCAATGTTTTCGCTCCGGTGATCCGGAGCATCCTGCACGACGCTCAAATCCGTTGATACTTTAACTACTTGCCTTGAAGTTTCGACATACGGAGATTATAGAATCGTCTTGCGAACATAACGTAGCTCGAAGCGCTTCGCCCAGATAAGGAGAGCTCGATCCGTGAGACTGCCGCATCGCGACCCGATCCGTTTGGGACCGACACCATACGAAGTGTTCCAGGAGAAAGAAGGAATTCCATCCGTCACGGGATTTTTCGTTGAAGATTTGATGGACGTAGAGGTGAAGCCGTGGGCGCGGATGGGCGTGCTGGGTTCATTTTTAAATCTCGGAGAGCAACAGGAGACCGACGCTTACATTTGCGAGGTCCCGGCGGGAAAACAGACCGAACCGCAGCACCATATGTTCGAAACCCTCGTCTACATTCACAAAGGAAGCGGCGCGACGACGGTTTGGTTCGAAGGAGATAGCAAACAAACATTCGAGTGGAGCGCCGGCGCGATCTTCGCGATACCGCTCAATGTTTCCTACCAGCATTTCAACGCTTCCACCGAGCCGGTACGCTTTCTCGCTGGCACCAATGCGCCCCACGTGATCAATCTGTTTCATAACGACGATTTTATTTTCCGCAATCCATTCCAGTTTCGCGATCGCTTTCGTCCCGACCGCGAGTTTTTCAATGAAAACAAGAAGCTAACGATCCGCTCGTGGGAGAGTAATTTAGTCCCGGACGTCAACGAATTCGCCCTCGACGATTACCCGATGAAAGGCAAAGGCGTCAAGATTATGCGCTTCGGCCTCGCGGGCACGACCTACGGTTGTCACATCCAGGAATTTCCGGCGGGGAGCCGGAGCACTTTTCATCGGCACGGCCCGGGGGCGATCGTGTGTGTGACGCAGGGCGAAGGTTTCGCCATGGTCTGGCGCGAAGGCGAGGAGCGAACGCGCTTCGAGATCAAGTCCGGCTCGATTTATTCTCCCGGCGATCTGATGTACCACGGCCACTTTAACACGGGACACACATCGCTGCGCCACTTCGCCATGCGTGGTAGAAGTCCCAAACACAGCCAGGATCGCTTCCGGACGAAACTGCACGAAATGATTCCCTTTGATGAAGAGCCGCCGGACGTTCATCCAATGTTTTTGGAGGAATTGAAGAGGAAGGGTGTGAAATCGGAAATATCGGTGGTGGAAGAATAGGACATGGGGTGTCATCCCGAATGAATGTGAGGGATCTAAGAAGGATTTCTCGCTGTGCTCGAAATGACAGTCTAGGACAGAGAACATTAAGGGAGACAATATGGGTGAGCTTGCTTATCACGATTTTCGGACCTTCGTCGAAGAGGCAAAGAAGATCAGTGATTATCGGATTATCGAGGGCGCCGACTGGGACGGCGAGATCGGCGCGTTAGTGGAGTCGACGGCAGAGCTCGTGCCGCAGCCGCCGATGCTGATCTTCGATAAGGTCAAAGGCTATCCGGCTGGCTATCGCGTGTGCAGCTTGCCGTACGCCGCGTATCGACGGGTCGCGCTCGCTTTGGGTTTGCCGACCGACAAGCCGAAGTTAGAAATTCTCCGTTTAGCGGCGCGCAAAGTTAGAAGCGCCGAACCGATAGCACCAAAAGAAGTCTCGACCTCGCCGCTATTCGAGAACAAGCTGACGGGCAGTGACGTCAATCTCCTCAAGTTTCCTGCGCTGCGCTTTCACGAAAATGACGGTGGCCGCTACTTCGGACCGGGCGGCGGACTGATCAATCGGGATCCTGAGTCGGGCTACGTCAACGCCGGCACTTACCGCATGCAATTGCACGATAAAAACACGCTGGGAATCTGGATGAGCCCGGGACAAAACGGCCGGCAAATTTGCATGAAATACTGGGAGCAGGGAAAGAGTTGTCCTGTCGTCGCGAGCTATGGCCAGCATCCGCTAGTGTTCATGCCGTCGTACACAAAATTTCCATTTGGCCGATCGGAGCTGGACATTTCCGGCGGGCTGATCGGCAAACCGTTGGAGGTTTTGCGCGCGCCGATTACCGGCCTGCCGATTCCCGCCTCGTCCGAGATCGCCGTCGAAGGCGAGATCCCGCCGCCGTCGGAAGAAGCTCGGCCTGAAGGTCCTTTCGGCGAATGGCCGGGTTACTACTCCGGCGGGACCACGGGCACCGGAGAAAACCAGCCGATTATTCGCGTCAAGGCAATCTATCATCGCGACGATCCGATTCTTGAAGACGAGGCGCCGCTCTGGCCGGGCGCGGTCAAAATGGATTTACATATTTCGGCGGGAGTGCTTTGGGATCAATTGGAAAGCGCGGGCATACAGGACATCGCCGGCGTTTACAATCACACTTCGTATCTGACTGTCGTATCGATCAAGCAAAAATACGCCGGTCATGCCAAGCAGGCCGGCATGGCAGCGCTGAGTTGCGCCGCGGCCAATCGCAACGGTCGCTACGTGGTGGTTGTCGATGAAGACATCGATGTGACCAATGTGAAGGAAGTGCTGTGGGCGATGATGACGCGGGTCGATCCGCCGACCAATATCGACATCGTCGACGGTTGCTGGAGCACACCGCTCGATCCCCGCATGCCGCCGGAGAAAAGAGATAATAAGGATCATACCAATGGCCGCGCGGTCTTTTATGCGGTGCGGCCTTTTGCATGGAAGGATAAGTTTCCGAAGGTCAGTCGCTCGAGTCGCGAGCTGCGCGAGAAGACGATCGCGAAGTTTAGAAATATTATTCCGTTTCCGGGGGCGTAAATGGACAAGAATATGTCAGCGAAAATTCCTTCTCCCTCTGGGAGAAGGTTAGGATGCGGGTTCAGTAAAGCCAGGGGACCCTCACCCTCGCCCTCTCCCGCAAGCGGGCGAGGGAACACCCGTTGGGGAGAGCAACCTCATGATCAGCAGAGAAGAGAACGAACTCTTAACTAAAACCAGTCGTGGTACGCCGGCCGGCGAGCTCTTGCGGCGTTACTGGCAGCCCGTTGCGCTTTCGGAAGAGTTGCCTTTCGGCGGCGCGCCTTTGAGCGTCAAGGTTTTAGGTGAAGACTTGGTATTGTTTCGCGACGATCAGAGACGCGTAGGGCTCTTGGGCATTCGCTGCTCCCATCGCGGCACAGATCTCAGTTTTGGGCGAGTCGAAGACGGTGGCCTGCGCTGTCTCTATCACGGTTGGCTCTACGACGTTCACGGCCGGTGTCTGGAGCAGCCGGGCGAGCCTGGAGGCGGCGAACATCGGGGTGCGATTCGCCATTGCGCCTATCCTTGTACGGAAGCGGCGGGGGCAATCTTGACATATATGGGGCCGGGAGCGCCGCCGCTGTTGCCCAACTACGATTTTCTCAAAGCGTCGCCGGATCACTTATATGTCTCCAAGATTTTTCACGAGTGCAACTACCAGCAAGCCAACGAAGGAAACATCGATCCGGTCCACCTTTCCTATCTCCATCGCTTCCTCGAAAATCGCGACGAAAATTATCGCGGCGTGCGCGGCGCCAACGAATCACACTATAACCTGGTGGCGAGAAACTCGGCGCCGGTTATCGACGTAGAGCTTGTCGATTTTGGCGCGCGCATTTACACCGTGCGAAAGCTCGAAAACGACAAAATGTATTTGCGGGTTTCGTATTTCATTCTGCCCAACTTGAGCGCTTTTCCGGGGCAGACCGGCGGCGAAGGCTATTCGGTCAATTGGCACGTGCCGATCGACGACACGCATCACTGGAAGTACACCTTTGTTTACAGCGCCGGCGCGCCGCTAAAAAAAGAGCTGGTCAATCGGGAACGGTCCGAGCAAGGTCCAGACTACAGATTGGCACGCAACGCAGCCAACCGATTCATGCAAGACCGCGCAGCGATGAAAACCAAGACGTATGCGGGGATGGGCTCGGGCTTCCAAGCTCATGATGCTTTCGCCACAGCAAGCCAGGGCGCGATCCAGGATCGAACCGACGAGCACCTGGTTACCTCGGACAAAGCGATCGTCGCAGCACGCAAGCTCATGGAAAAAGCCATCAGTGATATTCAGCAAGGGCGGGAACCGCCCCACGTCGTAAGAACGACGAGTGAGAACCGCTTTCCCCATTTGTTGGTGGTCTCGGATATGATCTCCACCAGCGGCGATTGGAAGGAGTACACTAAAAACCTCGAAGCGGAAGCGAGGGCAAAAATCTGAGCGAAGTCCTCCGTCTGGGCATGGCCGGCTTGGGAGTGGCGAGCACACAGATCCTGCCGCCCATTTCCGCCTTGCCCTATGTGAAAATTACTGCTGCCGCGGATACACGCACGGATGCGCTGCAAAAGTTTTGCGAGACCTACAAGGGCGAAGCTTTTACCAGCGTCGCGGCCATGTGCGAGAGTCCCAACGTCGAGGCGGTCTATATCGCGACGCCGAACCAACTCCACGCCGAACATGTGATCGCGGCGGCTGAGCGCGGCAAGCACGTGATCGTCGAAAAACCGATGGCACTGTCCATCGCCGAATGCGACGCCATGAACGAGGCGGCGGAGAAACACAACATCAAACTGCTCTGCGGCCACACGCACAGCTTCGACCCGCCGATCCGCAAGATTCGCGAGATCGTCAAGAGCGGCGAGCTGGGCAAGCTATGCATGATCAACACCTGGAACTACAACGAGTTCATGTATCGGCCGCGCATGAAGCACGAGTTGGAGACCAGCCGCGGCGTGGTCTTG
>DASXSW010000145.1:0-4919 GCA_036505755.1 Binatia bacterium
CTGGGGAGAGGATTTGGCGCAGTCACGCGATCAATTCGATGTGGTTATTTTCGATCGTGTGATCCCGCCGGCGCTCAAGCAAGGCAACTTTATCCTCATTAACACCGTTGCGCCGAATCTACCGCTGGAGATTCACGGTAAGGTTCAAAATCCGCGAATCCTTTCGCCGATCGCAAAACACCCGATCACCGAAGGCGTCAGTCTCGGAGACCTGAGGATCCACGAGGCCCTGCGCGTGTCGGTCAAAGGTGACGGAATCGTATTGGCTCGCGCGCAGGACAACCCGCTCCTCTATGCTTGGGAGAAAGGCAAGCTCCGTGTCCTGTTTGTCGGTTTCGACCTCATGGCGTCGGATCTGCCGCTCAGAGTTGCGTTTCCAGTCTTGTTGCACAACGCGCTCGGCTGGCTGCAGCCCCAGCGCGTTGAATTTCCCGGTCAGAGCGCCCAGGCCGGCACGCCGTTCGCGCTTCGTTTGCCGGTTAGCGACGACGCGATCGAAATTGTCCTGCCCTCGGGGAACAAAGAGAATTTCACCGTGGCTTCGAACCCGCTGATGTTCGCCGACACTTGGCAGACGGGGTTTTACACTTTCCGAAGCGCCAGCCGAGAAGGTCGCTTCGCGATCAATCTTCTCGATGAAACCGAGTCACAAATTCTGCCGAGGGTTAACTTCAACGCGGCTATTAAGGGCGGACCCGAGTCTACCAGCGTTGCTGAAAGCGGATTTTCCCTCTGGCCGGTGCTTCTGGGTATCGTCCTTATTTTGCTCGCACTCGAACTGCTCCTAGCTTTTCGACAAGGAATGCCAACGTACCCGATCATGATTCGCAGCGTTGCATTGGCCGCACTGGTGGTGGCCCTGGTGAATCCGCGAATCTTCAAGTCGACCAACGCATTGGATGTCATCCTTGGCGTGGATCTGTCGCGTAGCGTCGGCCAAGAAGGGCGCGAGAAGGCGCAGGAGGTTCTCCAAGCCGCCAAGCGGTTTCAAAGACCCGAGACACGCACCGGGCTACTGACTTTTGCCCGCACGCCGGAGTGGGATTCTTTGCCGCGGGAGCAGGTTCCGATGAGCGACTTCAGCGCGCGCTTGGATCGCGACGAGACTGATATCCAGGCGGCGCTCCAAGCAGCGGTCGCGCAGGTCGGCGAAGGCCGCCAGGGGAAAATTCTCCTGATCTCCGACGGCAACGAAAACCGTAACGAAACCGCTCGCGTGATTCCGCTATTGCGCGCGCAAGAGGTTTCGGTCTGGACGTTGCCCGTCAGTCTGTCGCGCGGGCGTAATGAAATCTACCTGAGTGATCTTGTCTTGCCGCGCCAGGTGGATAGCGCCGAGGGATTTGAAATTCGCGGAGCGATTGAAAGTTTGCGCGAGGCGCCGGCGCGCATTCGCTTGCTGCGCGATGGGTCGTTGCATGCTGAGCAGGAAATTCATTTAAAAGCAGGCACCAATCCGGTCATTTTTCGGGACAGCCTGCGAGCGCGCGGCAACCATACTTACGAACTGCTCATCGAGTCGCCCGACGACACGCTGGCAGAGAACAATTTGTTAGAGGGCGTGGTCGAAGTGAAGGGGCCGCCGCGGGTGCTCTTGCTGTCGGCGCAGAAGGAAAGCCAGCGGGTGATCTCCCGCGTCTTGCAGGTGCAGGGCTACGCAGTCGTTGAATCGGCGCCGGACGCTCATCCGCTCTCTTTATCCGAACTTTCGGCGTACGATCTCTTGGTGCTCGACAACGTTCCCGCCTTTCAACTCACGCACGCCAAGATGGAGACCATCGAGAAATATGTCCGCGACCTGGGTGGCGGCTTGCTCGTGATCGGCGGGTCGCAAAGTTACGGCGCGGGAGGTTATTTTCGCACGCCGCTCGAGCGCATTATTCCCGTCGATATGCGGCCGCCGGCGCGTCTCGAGATGCCCCATGTGGCGCTGCTTTTCGTCATCGACAAGTCCGGCAGCATGGGCGCCGGCTCGGAAGGCAGCACCAAGCTCGATCTCGCCAAAGCCGCGGCGATCGCCGCCGCCGACATCATGAATCCAACGGACCAGGTCGGCGTCCTGGCTTTCGATGCCAATTGGGATTGGGCTTTGCCTTTTCGCCAAGTCGGCAAAGGCGAGTGGATTTCCGAACGGCTCGCTGGACTTCAATCCGATGGCGGCACCGACCTCTACAAGGCGATGGTCGAAGCACACCGCGTCATCGCCACCAAGCAGGCGGCGATCAAACATGTCATCGTGCTCTCAGATGGGCTTACCGACAAGGCGGACTTTCAGACACTCGTGACCCGGATGGCGCATGAGGGCATCACGGTTTCGACGGTTTCCGTCGGCAACGATGCCGACGTTCAGCTGATGGCGGACATCGCCAAAAATGGCAAAGGGCGAGGCTATGTTGCTCTTGATCCGCAGACGATTCCGCAAATATTTACCACCGAAACGCTGCTGATTTCGCGTGATCTGCTCATTGAAAAGCCGGTCACACCCACGATTGTGACACCGATCGGGCCCCTGAAAGGCATTCCCCAGAACAATTTGCCGGCGCTGCGCGGCTATGTGCTGACCTATCCCAAGCCGCGCGCGGAGCTGCTCATGCGCGCCGACAAGGATCCGCTGCTGGTCTCATGGCGCTACGGCCTTGGACGGGTGTTGGCGTTCACGTCGGACCTGAGCGGGCGCTGGGGCAAAGACTGGGTGGCGTGGCAAGGTTTTCCCCAGTGGGCGAGCCAGCTCGCGCGCGATGCTATGCGCAAAATTCTCGAAACTCGAATGCGCACGGATTTTCATGCCGACGGTGAATCGATCAGAGTCGTCACTGATCTGATTTCGCATGACGGCAAGTTCTTAAATCATCTGAAGCTCAAGGCTAACGTCACCGCGCCCAATCGAACCAGTCAAGAACAAATCCTTCAGCAGACCGCGCCGGGTCGCTATGAAGGAAAGTTTACGCCGTCACAGCGCGGCGTTCACTTCGTCACCCTATTTGCCGAAGGCAGTGGCGCCGAAGCGCCGTTGCCCATCGCGACGGTTCCCTATATTGCGCCTTACCCTAATGAATACCGCCAGCTCAAACCCAACCTCGCATTGCTCAGCCGCCTGGCCGAGGAGACCGGCGGTGAAATGCTTGATTCGGCGAAATTTGCCGACGGTCTCAAACGTCTCTACACTCCTACGCCCGGTAAAGGCCGGCAAGGCCGGGAAACCTGGTGGCCACTGGCGGGCGCGGGACTTTTTTTGTTTCTTGCAGATTTGGTTCTGAGAAGTTGGCCAGCGCGCAAGGTTGCTATTTGACCCCCCCCGGTTGCTTGCCTGTCGCTTCATCAGGTAAACTCGGTAAAATTTTTCAGTGAATTGTCGAACTCTGTTGGAGACTGTATCCGTGAAACCGTTCATCGTGACTTTGTCGGCGTATCTATTGTTGTCGATTCTGTTTGGTCACTCCCCTGCGTATGCGCAAAAACTTCAGCAGATGCGCGTGGCGCTTTCTACGCCGACGCCGCACATGGCGCCGCTTTACGTCGCCAGGGATAAAAAGCTTTTCGAAAAATATGGTCTTGATGTCCAGCTGATCTTGGTCAACAGCGGGTCGCTAGTGGCGCAGATGTTTGCCGCCGGCGAACTGCAAATGACTGCCAATGCGCCGGCGTCGTTGGTCAACTTGGCGGCTTCCGGTGAAAAGATGAGCTTCTTTCTCGGCTTGAGTAATACATCTCCATTCACGGTGGTCACGCAACCCAACATTCGTCGCGCTGAGGATCTCAAGGGCAAAAGAATCGGCACCGCGCGGTTCGGCGGCTCGTCGCACATTTCGGCGCTGATCGCGTTGGAGCATCTGGGTCTCGATCTGAAACGCGACAAGATCATTCTTGTTCAAACCGGCGTCGACCCGGACCGCATGGCGGCTTTGGAAGCAAAAGCCATCGACGCCGGCATGCTGCAACGGGTTGCGACCAAAGTGATGGTCGGCAAAGGCTATCACCCATTGCTCAATATGCTTCAGGCAAAGATCCCATACCAAAATACCGGCCTCACGATTAAGAAAGACTACGCCGCGGCGCATCCTAAGGTGATCGACGGTTTTACGCGCGCGACGATCGAAGCCTATGGCTACATCTTCAAGAAAGAAAATAAGCAAGCCGTGAAAGAAGTTCTCGCCCGCAATCTCCGGTTGCCCAATCTGGACGCCGCCGAGGATTTTTACCTCGAGGCCCAGGAAGAGCTCGACCGCAAGCCGTACCCGACGCTCGACGGCTTCAAGGTCGTCATCAAATACGTCGCCGAGCAAAACCCCAAAGCCGCCGCCGTGAAAGTCGAAGAGATCGTCGACAACAGCTGGCTCAAAAAACTCGACAGCGAGGGATTCTTTGAGAAGGTGTACGGTGGTAAGTGAAAAACGCTTGGCAGTGATTTACGGCGCGACAGATTATTTCGAGGTCTAGTCAATCGTATTTGGCTGAGTGACTCAATAGACTGCGCGCCACTTAGTACGCCGGTATCGCACCGCCGTGAACAGCAATCGACCGACGTACGTCCTTTTCGGTTTCGCTTCTGTGCTGGAAGGAAAAATTTCGCAATAAAAATTTTTTTATGTACATAATCCCATTCACTTGTGCTATATGTCATCGTCAATTTGGTGAGCTTCACGGCGGGAAGTGCGCACGGTGCGGTAAGGTCGTTTGCAAATGGCACTTCCTCAAAGGATGGCTGAAAGGGCAGAGCCGGATTTGTTCAAAATGTTTACACTCTGCAGATGAAGTCAGATCGGATCCCAAACGTTTAGATAAAGATTAATTTCAATTGAGTCGTTCAGCGAAATTCTTCGACGATTCAACTTCGGGTTTTCACTCCTACCAAAGTTTTTGGCATCCCATTCTCTTTTTCAATTTATCCGTTTGCCATTTTTTCGGATACTTTATTCGGC
>DASXSW010000146.1:0-6517 GCA_036505755.1 Binatia bacterium
TGCTTCTTGACCTGCCTGCTAATGGGTGACCCTCAAGTTTCGTTGAGCCTGGTACCGCTACTACTCGCGGATACGCCGGGAGAGCCGAGTCTGTTTAATTCTAGGGGTGATTATTACTGCCGCCGTCAGCATTATGATTACGACCACCTCTAAACACACGATATGCCATGCGATACGGATGTCTTCTGGCCGCTCAGGAAAGATCGCGCCGCGAACGATGACGTTAGGTTTAAGTTGGTCTAGTTGCACAGTTGGATCAATTTCAGTGACTCATCCTGCTCATTGAGTGACCGGCCGCTCGGAAAAGAAGCTATTGCAGAAAAATCTCTAGAGCGTTGGTGCGGCGCTCTGAGCTGATGTTGGTGCTAATTCGGCCAAGATTGGCCGCAGTTTACTGGATTCGGCGGGTTTCTGACAAGCGGTTGGGGAAGCGTGAAGCGTGGATGAGGAAACTACCGTGGCCGTGTCCGGAAAAACGCCGTGATCGCCTCGGAGAAGGATTTGGGTGTGTTCGGCGTGAATGCGTTCGTTCAAGCCGTTCCAGCTGTTCAATCGCGTCGTTACATTCAAACCCTTCAAGCCGTTTAAGAATTCGACGTTTAATCGTTCAAAGGGGCGAGGCTTCAAGTCGTGCATTGGCGGCGATCTATTTCATAATTCGAAGTACTCGTCGTAGCTCATCTACCGGCAGATAGGTTAGATCGATATCCACCGACAACCGCGGCATATCACGCACAAACAAATTGATGGCCGTTCCACCTTTAAGCGCGAAACAGGTTTCCGCGGCCACGTGCTTGCTTTGAGGATACATGAGTTTTAGAAACAATTGCCTCAGGGCCAACTCGACCTTGAATACCCCCATGCGGCTGATTATCATGTCTACCGATAGCAGCTTGAATTACGGGGAGGTAATTATGGACGGCGAAGCCACCAGCAAGGAAAAACTTGTCAAGGACCTGAAAAACCTCGTCGCCGACGCCGAAGAGTTACTCAGGGCCACGGCCAGCCAGGCCGGTGAGAAAATCACCGAAGCGCGGCAAAAGATCGAACAGAGCCTCGTCGAAGGAAAAAAAGCTCTGGCCGATGCCGAGAAAACAATGCTGGCGAAATCCAAAGAATGCGCGGAAATGGCCGACGACTATGTGCGCGAAAACCCCTGGACCGCCGTCAGCGTCGCCGCTGGCGTCGGTTTGCTCCTCGGCTTATTGATGCGTGGCAAATAACCACTCGGCGATGGCGGATCGAGGACCTACGCTGGGCACGGACGGCTCACCCGGCTTTTTTCACTCATTGAGAGGATTGCTGGCGATTTTAAGCTCCGCGTTCCACACGCGCCTGGAGCTTTTCGTCACCGAGCTCGAGGAGGAAAGAGAGCGGCTCAAGCAGACTCTTGTGCTGATATTGCTGGTCTTTTTTGGTCTTAGCTTCGGTTTCATCCTTCTGACGATCTTCATCGTCGCAATATTTTGGGAGCACGGCTGGATCGCGGCCATTGGCTGCTTAGCGGCAGTTTACCTCGGCATCGGCATAGTTGCCGCTCTTAAGCTTCGCAGCGCGTTGCTTCAACGCCCCGGGCTATTCCCGGCCACGGTGGCTGAGCTCGGCAAGGATCGCGACCACTTGAGGGCGTCGTCACGTGAATAGTCGTCTTCAAGAAATCGCCCGCCGCAAACAAATCCTCATCGACAAGGCCGCTAGTGAACGCTACGAGCTTGGAACGGTCTATGATAGCCTCCGCTTGCCTTTCGGTATGAGCGCTTCCCTTTTGGGAATTGGCCGAATGCTCAAAACTCACCCGATGATCACCGCCGGTTTATCGAGCATTTTGGTGGGTGGCTACACCCGTCGCTTGTTTAGGTCCGTGACTGAACTCTTCAAGCTTTGGCGCATCGTACTTCCGCTCTGGGCTTGGTGGACTAGACGGCGCAAAGCGAAGTAGCGCGTAAGGCGACCCGCCGGTCGCCCTTACGTCCTTAGAATCTGTTCCCACAAACGGCTTGAACCGTTTGATCGGTTCGCACAGCTTGAACGATCTGAACTATCGCGGCGACTAGCCGCGATTGCTATTCCGTCCGCGCCCGTTCGGTTTTTCTCGGATCCGCAGCTCCGCTCGCTCCCGATCCGTTGACAGTAATCGCCTGCACTACGCCAAGCGCGCCCTGTTCCCGTAATGTGTGGCCACGCTGTTCCAAGGCTTTCCTCTGATCGCCGGCAATCTTTGCCTCTAAATACAACCGATCCGGCACCCACTGATGATGAATACGCTCGGCTTCCACCGCGGCTTTCACCGGCATACGAAAATCGACAATATTCAAAATCGTCTGCAGCGTGGCATTGATAATGCGTGGACCGCCAGCGGCGCCGACAATGAGCTCGGGGCGATTTCCAGTCAACATTATGGTCGGCGACATGCTGCTCAGCGGCCGTTTCTTTGGCTGCAGCGAGTTGGCCTCGTTGCCAATTAGTCCGTAGACATTTCCGACGGCGGAATGGATGGCAAAATCATCCATTTCGTTGTTGAGCACGATTCCCGTGCGCGGCACAAGTAACTTAGAGCCGAATCGCGTGTTGACCGACTGCGTACAAGCCGCCGCGTTGCCGAAGCGGTCGACGACGCTAAAATGTGTGGTTCCGCCTTTTTCGGCATTGTAGTTGTAATAACCGTAAAACGTCGGTGGACGGGTTTTGTCCGGCATGATGCGAGCGCGAATCCACTCGGCGTAGGATTTTGCGGTGAGCTTACGAACCGGCACATGAACGAAATCCGGATCACCGAGAAACTGCGCGCGATCGGCGAAGGCGTGTTTCATGGATTCCGCGAGCAGATGAAGATAGTCCGCCGAGTTGTGTTGAAACCGGTCGAGTTTATAGCCTTCGAGGACGTTGAGCATTTCGAGAATGGCCACGCCGCCTGAGCTCGGCGGCGGCATGGTGATGACCGTATGATTGCGGTAGGAACCGACAAGCGGTTCGCGCCATACCGCCCTATAGTCTCTTAGGTCGTTGAACGTCATCACGCCGCCTTCTTTCTTGATCGTGTCGACGATCGCTTCGCCAATCCAGCCCTGATAAAAAACTTCCGAGCTTTTCTGAGCGATCAACTTGAGTGTCTCGGCTAGCTGCGGCTGTCGGATCAGTTCGCCATCTTTAGGCACTTCGCCGTTTGGCATATAAACCCGGCCGAGATCGGGAAAGCGCTTCATGTTGGATTGCTGGCGTTCAATGGCGACGCGCAGCGCGCCATCAACCGAAAAACCGTCAGCGGCGAGCTTGATCGCCGGCCCAGCAAGAACCGCTAATGGCAATGTGCTGAAGCGTTTGTGTGCTTCAACCAAGCCGGCCACCTCGCCCGGGACCGCGACGGCCAGAGCACCCGTGAGGCTCAAGGACGGCAGCGGTTTGCCATCTTTCATGTATAGCTCGCGGCGGGAAGCTTGCGGCGCAGTCTCACGAAAATCGAGCGCGAATGCTTTTTTATCTTTGGCACGGTAAATCACCATGAACCCGCCACCACCTAAGCCCGACGAGGCTTGATCCACCACCGAAAGTGCAAAAGCCGTGGCGATTGCTGCATCGATGGCATTGCCGCCGCGCCTGAGGATTTCCATTCCTGCCTCGCCTGCCTGCTCGCTGTCGGCGACCACCAGACCGGAACCGGACTGCAACGTGCGCCCGCGCGCTTCGGTTTGGAGAGAAACGAAGAGGAGAACAAAGCCAAAGAGAATTCGAATCTTAATGAATGGACGCATAAAGTTGGGTTTTGGTTTAATGCTTTATCGGCGATTTTTCAAATAGGAAGAAAGTTCTATTGACCCGACAAAGTAATCGATAGTTTCGAAGCGCCGATTTTCACTTGCGCTTGGCGACTCCCTATTTCATAGTGGTTCAAGATCTGTTTCCCAGTCGTTCGAATCAAAGCATGCAAACCATTCTGGGGCCATTCCATCCCGACCTGGAAAACGCGCTCGTCGATGAGATCCTGAAATGTAAGGCGGCTGACTTGCTAAGCCCGCTGTTGATTCTTACGCCGTCCGACTTGTTGCGCCGGCGCCTAAAAATTCTTTTGAGCCGGGAGCGACGCCTCTCGCTGCTTAACGTTCAACTGCTGACCTTCTACCAGCTATCCCTAAGACTCCAAGCAGAAAGCAACGGCACGCCACTGGAGCTTCGCAGCGACCTTTTTCTCGAAGAAGTGTTGCGGCAAATCATCCGAACGCGCCAACCCGGCGCGGAGCCCTTTGCCGGCATCGAAGAGCGCGCCGGCGGCTGCGCCGCGCTCTGGCAGACGCTGCGCGATCTGCGCGACGGACTGGTCGATCCAACGGTCGCGCTCGACGCACTGAGCGAGGGCCATTTCAGCCAGCGCGCCAGCGAACGCACATCGCAGCTCTTGGTCTTACTGCGAACCTTTCAACAATTTTGCCGTCGACAGAAGATCACCGACCAATCCGATTTGAACCGCTATGCCACCGAACAGGTGCCTGCATCGGGGTTTTTGAAACAATTTAGCCAGATTTTTTATTACGGCTTCTACGATCTGACGCAGATCCAGGTAGATTTTTTTCACGCGGTCGCGCGCCACTATCCGACGACGCTCTACTTTCCCTATCTCTCCGCCAAGCCGAGTCATGACGCCTGGCGCTTCGCCGAGCGTTTTTACGAGCGCTATGTCCAGGGACATAACACCGAGTCCGCACAACAGTTAGAATCTCAAGGCGTCTTGCCCGCATCAGCGAGGCTCTTCGATGACACCAAAGAGCGCAAATACGGCGACTTTCCAAAACCCTGGCAGTGCCAGATCGTCAGTACGTTCGGCATTCACGATGAAGTCGCCACGGCGGCAAAAGAGATCTTGCGACTTGCCGAGGACGGCAAACTGCAATTTCATGAGATTGGCGTTGTGGTTCGAAGCTTGGAATCCTACAGCCAAATCGTCAAAGACATTTTTCACCAGCACCGCATCCCGCTCGCCGGCACGCTCGAAGAACCGTTGGTGCAGTTCCCGTTGACCAAGGCAATCATCCTGTTTCTGAACTTGCCGGCGAAGGACTTCGTGCGCAGCCAGGTGATAGATCTGCTCTCTTCACCCTATTTTCAATTTCGGAACACCGTCGACGGCTCCCGGCCACGCCCCGACTTGTGGGATCTCGCGAGCCGCGAGCTAGCCATAGGCAAAGGCGTCGCCGAGTGGCGCCGGCTCCGTCGTTACAACCGCCAAGATCTAGAACTTAGGCAACTATCCGACGACGATGAACCGCGTATGATTCGCATTCCCTCGGAGCAATTGGCCTGCCTGGCCGATAATGTTGAATCACTGGCGGCGGATCTGCTCCAGTTGCCGGCCCATGCCTCGTGGCAGGATTACGTCTCGGCCTGGAAGGACTTGCTGAAAAAGTATCTTGGAATTGTGCCAGACGCCGATTTAACCGCGCCGGGCGCGAGGTCGGAGCCCGTCGAAGCGATTCTCGACGTCCTGGATCAACTCGCTGGACTCGACAGCGTGGACAATCGCGTCGCGCTCGGCGATTTTAGCCATACTTTTCAGCATTGGCTCGAACGCTCCAGCTTGACCGATGATCGCCGCAACCGCGACGGCGTCATGGTGCTTAGCGCTACTGCGGCGCGTGGCCTAGCGTTCCGCGCGCTCTTTGTTCTGGGCATGAACGAAGGCGTTTTCCCGCGCACGATCCGCGAAGATGCCTTTCTGCGCGATCGCGACCGCGAAGTTCTCGAACGCGACCTGGGCTACAAGGTAAGCCAAAAACTCGCCGCCTTCGACGAAGAAAAATTGCTCTTCACACTGCTCGTCGGCGCCGCGCGGGAGCGGCTCTATTGCTCGTTTCAAAGAGCGAACGACAGTGGCAGAGGGCTGGCACCATCCTGGTACGTGGACGAGCTCAAGCGCGTTCTCAAAGACACCGGCCGCGAATACGAAACGATCAGCATCCCACGAAGCATGACTGAAAAAACCGCTACGCCGCCGTTCGACCGACAGGATTTATTATTGCCGTCCGAACTAGCGATTCGCCTGACGCTCCAAGCACAAGATCCCTCCGCGCTGCTCGATGCCTGCGCGCCACTGCCGGCGCTTTACAGACAAGGCCGCAAGGTCGCCGCTGAAATCGATCAAAGCGGCGATCGCTTGCTGCCCTACGACGGCGCGATCGCCAAGTTCGACAGTTACTGGAAACATTTTTCCGAGCGCGGCCCTTCGCCGACCGCGCTCGAAACCTATGCCCGCTGTCCGTTTCAGTTTTTCGCGCGCCACGTTCTTGGTTTGGAACCGCTTGACCGTCCCGAAGAGATCCTCGGACCGAATCCTGCTGAGTTCGGCAAGCTCGGTCATGGGATCTTAAATTCGTTTTACCGCGCTCTGATCGACGGCGGCTATTTTGCCGGCAAGGCGGCAATGGTGGACGTGGAAACGACCTTACAAGCCGTCGCGGCGCGTGCATTCGCAGACTATGAGGAAAACAATCCGGTCGGCTATCCGCTCGCTTGGGAGAGTCTCAAAGAC
>DASXSW010000147.1:0-10219 GCA_036505755.1 Binatia bacterium
TCGGGCCTGAGGATTCGCCGGTCGAAGCAGTTTTCCGATCAGCAGATTGACCCCCACAAACCCAAGTCCTAATGCCGTGAACACTAGGACATTAGCAAAGTCAAATAACATCGTAATTTTCCGTAATTACGGCAGAAGAAGGCTCTGTTTTGTTATAAACACAAAAGGACCATTTAATCAACCAGCGGCGGCGTAAGCGTGGGCCAACTTGGTTTGCCAACCCACGCTTTTTTGCATAAAGTCACCACCAATTCCCGGGCCCGATTCCAGCTCCATAGCAAGAGCCGACAAGCTTACGTACAGGCACGGAAATAAAGGGCATTCTCAAGAAATAAATAGTCCGAATTCATTTGACCTTGAAGCTTGAACGTTGAACTTTGAACTGATCGGAGGTCTCATGCGAATCGAAACCGAGCGTAAAATGAAACGCTGGCGCGAGCAGCGTTGGATTCTGGATCAAGTGATTCAGACCCGCGGCGTCGACTGGGATCAGGGGCGAACCGGAAAGATTCTCCGCAATTGCGGTCCCGGCGTGCAAGGCGATCTGCAGGAAGTTTGCCGGCGCATTCAGAAATTTGTCGACATCCCCCGCGAGTTTTCCCGCGCTGCTGCGCGGCGCGAACAGCAGGGCCGTGAAGCCGAAGCCGCCGGCCATTTTCCCGAGGCGCGCGATCATTACTACATCGCCTCGTGCTTTTACACCAACGCCATGTGGGCGATCTACGAAGACGGTAATCCGCAGCGCATTTACTGGCAGGAGCAAAAACGCGTCTGCTACGACAAGTTCATTCAATATGCCGGCCGTCCCATCGAGCGGGTCGAGTTCCCCTATGAGGGGAAAAAGATTCAAGCGATTTTACATCTTCCGCCGGCCCGGAAAGGGGGCGAGAAAGTTCCCTGCGTCATGTATATCCCCGGCATGGACGGAGTGAAGGAAGACAATCCAGCAACCGGTGATCCGTTCGTCGAGCGCGGCTTCGCGGTGCTCGCCATCGACGGTCCGGGGCAAGGCGAGACCCGCGAAGGCGGCATCAAATGCACCGCGTCGAATTACGCCGACGCCGGCAAGCTCGCTTGCGATTATTTGGTCAAACGCCCGGAGATCGATGCCAATCGCCTCGGCATCATGGGTTCGAGCATGGGCTCCTATTGGGCGCCGCGCGTGGTCGCCGAAGAAAAGCGTTTCAAAGCCTGCGCCGTCAGCGGCGTCTGCATGGAGCCGGGCCAGTACGCGATCTTCAACATGTCATCGCCGTCGTTTAAGTTGAATTACATGTATATGTCCGGCTACGACGACGAAGCCGTTTTCGATGAATTCACCAAGACACTGAGTCTCAAAGGCGTCACTTCGAAGATCACTTGTCCCTACATGGTCGTCGCCGGCGAGGACGATGAGCATTGCGACATGAAGTTTGTCTATGAACTGATGGGCGAAATTCCCGCGCCCAAACTTCTCTACGTGTTCGAAGGAGAGCGCCATTCTATCCGCAACCCGCGCGCGCGCTCGTTGGTGATCAACTGGCTCATCGACACGTTGCTCGATAAGCCGTTCAAGTCGGAGATTGTCCGCGTCGAAACCAGCGGAAAGGAAACGCGTCGGGAATGGTGATCCAAGCGAAGGTCGAGGATAGATGATGGAGGATAGAGGATCGCCACTTTTGAACTTCGATTCTCTATCGTCGATCCTCCATCCTCGATTGTTTTGCCGAAGGCATGCGTAGCCACAATGAAAATAGCCTACGGCGACCTAATCGGTGGAGTTAGTGGCGATATGTTCGTCGCCGCGCTCCTGGATCTCGGTTTATCGCTAAATAAGCTTAAAACCGAACTTGGAAAAATCCCGACTCTCAAATTCGCACTTAAGGCTACGACGAAAACTGTCCATTCAATCCGCGCCACGCAACTTCACGTCACCTGTGCAAGGAAGGATTCACCTCGTTCGTGGAAACAGATCCGCGACCTGATCGAGCGCAGCAAACTCGATTCGAAAATCAAAAAAATTGGTGCCGACATCTTCACCCGCCTCGCCGAAGCGGAAGCGAAAATTCACGGTGTCGCGATCGAAAAGGTTCACTTTCATGAAGTCGGCGCGACCGATTCCATTGTCGACATCATGGCCGTTGCCATTGGCATCCATGAACTCGGAATCGATTCTTTTCACTTTTCGCGCATCCCTTTAGGGTGGGGGATTACGCGGTCCATGCACGGCCCTCTTCCGGTACCCGGGCCTGCTACGCTTGAGCTCCTCAAGGGACTACCCGTGTTCGGCGTCGATCTGGAAAGCGAAACCGTCACGCCGACCGGCGCGGCGATCGTGCGGACGCTGGGAAAGACTTTTGGCGCTCAACCGTACATGACCATTGAAAGAACGGGCTATGGAACCGGGCAAAAAGAATTTCCCAATCGCCCGAATCTTTTTCGATTGATCCTCGGCGACGACGACTCAGCTGGGGAGCAGGAACAAATGCTGGTGATCGAAACCAACATCGACGACATGAACCCGCAGCTTTACGATCATGTCATGGACCGCCTTTTCGAAGCCGGCGCGCGGGATGTCTTTCTTTCGCCCATTCAAATGAAAAAGAATCGGCCCGCGACTTTGCTCACGGTAATTTGCGAGCCATCGAGCGGCCAAAGCCTCGCTAAGATTATTTTTCAAGAAACGTCGACTATCGGCATTCGCTCTTACCCGGTGAGCCGGATGATTCTCAGACGAGAGTTGAAAAAGGTGAAAACCCGTTTCGGCGAAGTCACGGTGAAGATCGTCGAACAACCGGACGGCAGCAGAAGAGCAACGCCGGAATACGATGATCTCAAACGTATCGCCGCAGCCAGCAAACTTCCGATCAAGCAACTGCACGACGAGGTCATGCGCATCGTCGGCAAATAGCACTTCCGACTCGCTTCGAGAATGTTCGACGACCCATCCGACAACAACGACCAGCTCGCGTTACTGCCGCCCTGGGCATCGCTGCGTTACCGCGATTACAGTTTTTTCTTTCTTCTCTCACTCCTTGCTACGACCGCCCAGCAAATGCGCCAAGCCCAGAACTTCTATCAAGTTTACGAGCTGTCCGGTTCGGCTTTTCAGCTCGGGCTCACGGGACTGGCGCAAGGAATTTCTATTTTTGCACTTGGATTGTTCGGCGGAACACTCGCTGATTTCCTCGATCGGAAAAAATTGCTCTTCATCACAATCTTCGGAAATCTGCTCGTCACCGTTACGCTAGGAGTCCTGACGCTGACTGGTTTTATTCAGGTCTGGCATATCCTGGTCGCCACGGCGCTCACTTCAGCACTGAACATCGTCCTCAACCCGACCCGAATGGCGTTGCTTTCTCATCTCGTGCCGCGCTCCCATCTAAGTAACGCCGTATCGCTCAACTCCAGCGTGTCTCAGGGATCGCATTTGATCGGACCCATGCTAGGAGGATTGAGCCTAGCATGGACAAGCACGGGGAATGCCTATCTTTGCAACGCGCTATTTTACGTCCCAGCCGCCATCGTTATCTTTTTGCTGGAGCTTCCGCCAACCGACGAGGCATTGCGCGAAAAATTTTCTTTGGGGAGCCTCTTGGGTGGAGTCAAGTTTCTTTTTTCCGAGCCGATCATCCTCGTATTGGTGATGCTGGATTTCATCGTTGCCGGCGTCGGATGCTACAGACCGCTGCTGCCGATCTTCGCCAAAGACATTCTTTTTGTCGGACCCGCCGGATTTGGCATGTTGTCGTCCGCTCCAGCGATCGGCGGCATCATCGGCACCGTCACGCTGCTCGCGCTCGGCGACGTGAAACGGAAAGGGCTCCTTGCTCTCTGGTCCTTCCTCGCCTACGCGTTGGCTATCGGAGTTTTCGCGATATCGACGAGCTTCCGGTTATCCCTTTTGTTGCTCGGCACGCTGGGCCTGACCAATTCGCTTCAAGCCGTCATGCGCCAAACCACCTTTCATCTAATCACACCCGATCACGTGCGCGGCCGAGCTTTTTCCGTCTTCAATATGTTTTCTCAAGGCTCCAATGCCGTCGGTGCCACCGAAGTCGGTTTCATGGCAGCGCTCCTCGGCGCGCCAGGCGCGCTGCTCTTCGGCGGCGCCGTGGGCGGACTTCTTACGCTGGGCTGCTGGATCATGATGCCGGGTTTAAGAAGTTTCGGAGCCGAAATGCGCCGTCGCTGAGGAAAAAAGGTGGCGATTTACTTTTGACAGTAAACGTTGATGACTGGCTCCAGTCGGACACGCCGGTGAATCAGCGCAGTCGCAATTCCTTTTGCACTTCCCGTAGGAGCGTGAGGTCGCGCACTTGCGAAAGTGGGATCGGCTTATCTGTTCGCACAGTCGCTTTGCGTGACTCGATCGCGAACTCGAAGGTCTTGTCTGCGGTACTGCCGTCAACACTGAACGACGGGAGAATCGAGTCGTAGGAATCCCTCGCCACGTCGGCAGTCTGGTTCAACCACTGGCTCATAATCTGAATCGTCTCTTCTTTGCGCTCATGCATGAACCGCAGCCCGTGCAAGACGGTTCGCAAAACTCTTTTCGTTTCGTCGCGATTGCTCTTGAGCCGTGAGTCCGTGACCGCGACCGCTGAAATCGGACTGCCGATCTTCAGATCCTTCGGGCCGCCGAGAACGTTGTATCCTTCCCGCGCGAGACGCACGGGGCCGGGCGGCACCGTGCAAATCGCATCGACCAGGCCCTTTTTTAAAATTTCCACGCGCACTGGTTCGTCTCCTGCGAGAGTGACGAACTGAACATCCTTCAGATCGAGCCCTTTCGCTTGAAAGAATCGCTTCAGCCGCGAGATGGTCGGAGCCGCCGATTCTTTGCGTGCCCATTCGCTTGCCGCGCAGATCGTTGATGGTTTTTATTTCGGGTCGAGCGACGAGGCTGTGCAATGGTTTATCGGTTAACACCGCGAGAATCTTGAACGGCATTCCTTGCATGGCGCCGGCAATAATATTGCCGAAGCTCAAGGTATAATTCACTTCGCCGCTCAGCAACGCCGGCACGGTCACCTGGCTGCGCATTTGGATCAGCAGCGGCTCCAAATTCTCATCTTTGAAGAATCCTTTTGCCGCCGCCACCTGCGCCGGCAGGAATGCGTAGCTCCGGCTGCTGTACGATATGACGACTTTGTCGGCAGCTTGAACCGACCGGTTCACACCGAAATAGAAAATCGCGGCAACGATCGCAATCAAGGCTCCAATTTTCATGGGTGCTTTCAGTTAGCGCGCAGTCATGCAAGTCGTGTCACTGGCGTAGCAGGGCCGACACCATCGTTCGAAGGTCGAATTCCGCCTCGAACACATCCAAAGGAAATGTTTCTCCTACCTGCGCCGTTTCAATAAATGGCAATTCGCCCAAGCATTGAAATCCGGTCAAGCCGGACAAGACCTCGCGATTGGTCTCGGCGGCAAGCGACCTTTCGTTTGAGATGCGATTGAGCACGTAGCCGAGCACGCTCAAACCTTTGCAGCTTGCGTGCTCTAACGTAAGCAGCAGATGATTGATAGCTCCGAGTTTGTTCGCCGCTACCACAATGACGGGAAGATTCAACACGTGGGCGAAGTCGGCATAGGTGTAGCTCGGCAAGAGCGGCACCATTAAACCACCCGCTCCTTCTAGCAGCGTAATATCGTGCTTCCCGCTGATTTCATCGTAAACTGCTAGCAAATGGTCGATGTCGATCCGGACACCCGCTCTTTCAGCGGCGATGCTCGGCGCCAGCGGCTCTGATAATCGGTATGGGCAAATCTTTTCAATCGGTTCGGCGCTGCCGGAAGCTTCCTTCAGACGAACCGCGTCTTCCGGTATCAGCTTCCCATCTCTTTGTTGGCAACCGGTTTCCACCGGCTTCATAACGCCGACGCGGTAGCCAACGTCACGGAGCAGCGCGGCCAAGCTCGCCGTGACGACGGTCTTGCCAACGCCCGTGTCCGTGCCGGTGATAAGGATGCCGCTACCCATCAAAACCCCAACCACGACGATCGATGGTCGAGGATCGAAGATCGAGAATGGAGGATCGATCCGCTCTCCTCAATCCTCAATTCTGCATCCTCTATCCTCGAAGACACAAGAACGCAGTCCTTTCTAGTTAATCCCCCGTCACCGTACGGATGCAGTTAAGAGTGACATCGAGCAGCGCTGCGAGCTCATCGTCGGAAATACTCAACGGCGGCATGAGCACGATGACATCGCCCAGCGGTCGAATCATGACGCTACGGTTGCGCGCTTCACGAATAACTTTGTGACCCATCCTTAGCTCCGGCGCATAGGCCTTGCGCCGGCTTTTGTCCTCGACCAATTCGATGCCGATCATGTATCCCCAATGGCGTACGTCACTCACATGCGGATGCGTGAGAAAATCTTCGGACAGTCGTTTCTGCAAGTACTCGATTCGCGACTTCATCTTTTCTAGGATATTTTCCTTTTCAAACAGCTCCAGGCTCGCGATTGCCGCAGCGCAACCGAGCGGATTGCCGGTGTAGGTGTGGCCGTGGAAAAAAGTTTTGAATTCTTTGTACTCGCCCAGGAATGCGGAAAATATTTCTTCTGTTGTCAATGTCGCCGCCAGCGGCAAATAGCCCCCGGTGATGCCCTTGGCCAAGCAAAGAATGTCCGGCGTCACGCCTGCGTGGTCGCAAGCAAACATTTTTCCCGTGCGGCCGAAACCCGTCGCCACTTCATCGACAATGAAAAGAATATCGTGCCGCCGGCAGATTTCGCCGAGCGCGTGGACGTAGCCCGCCGGCTGCGCCCACATCCCCGCTGCGCCTTGCATCAGCGGCTCCATGACCAGGGCCGCTAGATTATTTTCATTCTGGGAAAGTTTCTCGTGTGCATCCTTGATGGCCGTTTCAAGAGCCTGATCGTCGCTCATGCCTTGGTAATAGCGGAATACATGAGGCGGCGTGATTCGCAGTACGGGAAAAAGCAGATTTTTATAAAATCGGTGAAAAGTTTCGGAATAGCCCATGCTCATCGAGCCCACGGTGTCGCCGTGGTACGATTCCGCAAGTGAAGCGATCTGCGTCCGTTGCTGTTCGCCCTTGAGTTGCCAATATTGAATCGCCATTTTCAGGGCGATCTCGACCGCGGTCGCGCCATTGTCCGAATAGAAAACTCGTTTCAACGTTTTGGGCGCGATCTCGATCAATTTTTGCGCGAGTTGAATACCGGGCACATGGCTGACTCCGAGAAATGTCGAATGAGCGATACGGTCCAGCTGTTCTTTGATCGCGTCATCAATTTCTTTTTTTCGATGTCCGTGGACATTGCACCAGAGCGACGAAACGCCGTCCAAGTACTTCCGGCCCTGGACATCGATCAAGTAATGGCCGTCGGCCCGGCTGATGATGCACGGCTCTTCGCCCATCCACTCCTGCATCTGCGTAAACGGGTGCCAAAGATAACTGTGGTCGAGCTGCCTTAGCTTTTCGTAATACGTCGTCATGTCTTTTTTTTTGACATTCACCGCGGAGACGGCTGAGGACGCCGAGGTGAGAGTCTAAAATTAATAATCTCTGCGTGCTCCGTGCCTCTGCGGTGAATCTCATTCACCCCGTTGATTGCGGCTCGCCGCGCTAGGCAAATTAATTCTAACTCGTAAGCGCAATTACGGCCCTTTCACGTCCCGGAACACTTTTAAAGCGCGATCGATGTGTTCTCGGGTGTGCGTAGACATGAGCGTGATCCGTAGACGGGATGTTCCGGGCGGCACCGTCGGCGGGCGAATGCCCTGGGCGAAAATTCCTTGCGCCAACAGGCGCTCGGAGAACTGCATGCACTTCCTGGCGTCGCCGATAATGAGCGGCAAAATCGGACTCTCGTTTGCGCCAGGCGTAAAGCCCAGCTCTCGCAATCCCTCTTTGAGCATTCGACAGTTATGCCATAGCGCTTCGCGTCGCCCGGGTTCGTGTTCCACCAAATCGATCGCCGCCATCGCCATCGCCATGATCGCCGGCGGCAAAGACGTGGTAAAGATGAAACTGCGACAACGATTAATCAAAAGCTCGCGCAGCGCGCGGCTGCCGGCGATGTAGGCGCCGAATCCGCCGAGCGCTTTCCCCAATGTGCCCATCTGCACCGCCACCCGCTCGCCCAAGCCTAACTTGGCGACGACACCCGCGCCATTGGCTCCGAAAATGCCGGTCGCGTGTGCCTCATCGACCATCACCATCGCACCATATTTCTCGGCAAGCTCGACAATCGCAATCAAAGGACCTTCGTCACCGTCCATGCTGAAGATCGACTCGGTGACAATCAGCTTGCGCCGAGCGTTGGTCACCTGCTTAAGCCCGTCTTCAAGCTGATCGAGATTGCCATGGGCATAAACAACCGTTTTGGCGCGCGACAAGCGACATCCGTCGATGATGCTGGCGTGATTGAGTTCGTCGCTAAGAATCGCGTCGCCCTCGCCGCTCAACGTCGAGAGAATTCCCGTGTTCGCCTGGAAGCCGGAATTAAATACTAGCGCCGCTTCGGTTCCTTTGAATTGAGCGAGCCGGTTTTCCAATTCTTCATGTAAGGTCATGTTACCGGAGATCAGACGAGAGGCGCCCGAGCCACAGCCATAGCGGTCGATGGCTCTCTTTGCCGCCTCGGCGAGCGCCGGATGATTGGCGATGCCGAGGTAATTATTCGACGAAAAGTTGATGACCTCTCGGCCATCGAGCATTAAGGTTGGTCCCTGATCATTTTCTACAAGCCGCAAGCGGCGATACAGGGATGCCTGTTTTATAGCTTGCAACTCATCGTGGATAGTATCGGCGGCCATTTGTCGACTTACTTAGATATTATAGGGGCGGCGGCGGCGCAATACGGCGGGAACGCTGCATTAATAGAGCATGCGGTAAGATTCTGGTTGAGGCGGAATGAACAACCCCAGCAAGGTGCTGGGTTATCACGAGGCCATCGGGAAGTTTTCCCCCAAGCGTCACCCCCGAATGTTTTAATCGGGGGTCCAGTCTCGAAATTCGTCTGGATTCCCGCTAAAAGCATGCGGGAATGACGGACTCTGGCGGAGCTACCAACCACCAACGCAACAAGCTGCGACGGAAACTGACGCCAAAGAGAGAACTTCAAGCAGGCGCGATGCTGCGCAGCTTGCGCTGCACTGTTTTCATTTCGGCCACGAACCGACGATATTCTTTTTCTTGTTCGTCTTTCTCGCGTAACCTGTAGATCGACGAGGGATGGATTGTGACAAAGACTGCCGCGCCGGAGTCACCGTCGAGAAACTTCCCCCGTTCTTGCGTAATACGAACGATTCTTCCCATCATCGATTGAGCCGCGGTGGCGCCCAGGCAGACGACCACCTTCGGATGGATGGCTTGGATCTCCGCCTCAAGCCAAGGCTTGCAGGCTACAACCTGCCGGATCAGCGGCTTTTGGTGCAAGCGCCGCTTGCCACGCTGGATCCATCTAAAATGCTTCACGGCGTTGGTGATGTAAACCTCGTCGCGAGGAATATGGGCTTCAGCGAGGGCTTTGTCCAGGAGACGACCTGCCGGTCCGACGAACGGATGGCCCTGGCGATCTTCCATGTCGCCTGGCTGTTCACCAACGAGCATGACGCTTGCGTCTTTCGGCCCCTCGCCGAAAACCGTCTGGGTCGCGTTCTTGTACAGATCGCATCCTGTGCAAGAACGTGCAGCGGCCCGCAAGCTCTCGAGAGTATGCCGCTTGGGCAGGAATTCGGCAGCCGAGGTTTTTTGTAACGGCGCCATGAATAAAAATTAGCACTCATACTGACCCACAGCTAGATCGGCAGGCGCGAGTCGGATAATTCACCGCGGATCCGCCAAAGGACGGATCAGCCGCAATTTTCACGGCTGAAGCGCTGAGGACACGGAGGGGAGAGTTTAAAATGAATAATCTCTGCGTACTCTGTGCCTCTACGATGAATCCCATTCTCCCTTTTGTGTGGCTTGCTGCGCTAGGCCTTCTAATCGCCCTTGCGACTACGAAGCGGAGTTGGTTAAAGTGACCGGAATCACGCGCGCGTCAAGACCAATGGCCAAAGCAAAAACTATTTTCGCCTGTCAGAGTTGCGGCTACCAGTCCCCCAAGTGGCTCGGTAAGTGCCCTGATTGCGGTCAGTGGAACACATTCGCCGAGGAGCGCTTTGAAAAAGCATCGACGCCGCGCGGCGAGCTCAGTCTTGGGACGAAAGAAGAACCCGCGCCGATTCACGAAATCGATACCTCTGAAGAAGGCCGC
>DASXSW010000148.1:0-5575 GCA_036505755.1 Binatia bacterium
GCGCGAGCGCATGCCGCGCACGCTGCTCCGTTTGAACGCCGGCCGCTTCAGCGCCTTCGATCTCACCCCGCGGTCAATGTACCGTCTTTTTATGGAGCGTATGGCTGCCAACGGCATCCGCGAAGCGCGCATCTCCGAGGAATGGAACGAGCTCGAAGGCTGGGCATGGAAAGTTGAAGTTGCGCGCGACGTCGGCATCAATCCGGTGCCGAATATTATCTATTCCGTGTCGCCGAAACACACCGACGAATACTTCGCCGAGCGCACGCGCCACGCCGCGTCGCTTAAAGTGAATCGCCTTTGCCTCAAAGACCCGGGTGGCTTGCTCACGCCAGAGCGGGTACAAACCCTTGTACCGATCATGTTTCAAAATGCCAACGGCATTCCGCTGGAGCTCCACACCCACTGCACTACGGGACTCGGTCCACTTTGTTGTCTCGAAGCCGTCAAGCTCGGCATCAAAATCGTCAACACCGCGCTGCCGCCGCTCGCCGACGGGTCGTCCAATCCGTCGCTGTTCAATGTCGCAAAGAATCTTCGCGCGTTGGGCTACAAAACGCTGATCGATGAAGAGCTACTAAAGCCGGTGTCCGAGCATTTCACTTACATCGCCAAACGCGAAGGATTTCCTATCGGCGCGCCGGTCGAGTACGACTACGCGCAATATCAGCACCAAGTGCCCGGCGGCATGATTTCAAACTTGCGCTTCCAATTGCGCAAAGTGGGAATGGAACACAAGATCGACCAGGCTTTAGCGGAAACCATGCGCGTGCGCGCCGATCTCGGCTATCCAATCATGGTTACGCCGCTGTCGCAGTTCGTCGGCAGCCAGGCAGCGATCAACGTCATCGTCGGCGAGCGCTACAAAGAAGTAACCGACCAAATCATTCAATACGCGCTCGGCTATTGGGGCAAGGAAGGCGCGGAGTTGATGGCTCCCGAAGTGAAAGCAAGAATCATGGATCGTCCGCGCGCCAAGGAATGGGCAGAATGGCAGCCGCCGGAGCCCACAGTCGCCGAGATCCGCAAGAAGATGGACGCCGAGCACGTTTCCGACGAAGAGTTGCTGCTGCGGTGGAACCTCGGTGTCGACGAGATCGAAGCCATGCGCGCCGCCGGCGCGCCGAAAGAATATCTCACCGCGCGCCAGCCGTTGGTCAACTTGCTCGATTCGCTGAGCAAACGCACGGAATACCGACAGATCGTTATTCGAAAGGGTGACATGGTTCTGTCTCTTCAGAAAGATGTTGCTGCGAAAAATTTGTAGGGCAAGGCGCGCCTTGCCCCTATGATCACGCACACAAATCACGACCATCATTAGAACCCATGGATCGCTTCTTCTTCGCCGCCGGCTCCTTGATGGCGTTCTTGGCTGTCGCGCTTGGCGCTTTCGCTGCGCACGCTCTCAAGCTTCGTCTCTCGCCTGACATGATGAATATTTTCGAAACCGGCGTTCGCTATCACATGTACCACTCGCTCGGTCTGTTGGCGGTAGCTTGGGCCACGTCGCGCTGGCCGGAAGGCAGCGCGCCCCTTGCGGGTTGGTCATTTCTATTTGGTATCGTTGTTTTCTCCGGCAGCCTCTATGTTCTGAGCCTGACGGGCATCCGTTGGTTTGGCGCCATCACCCCCATCGGCGGCGTCGCCTTTCTTATCGGGTGGGCGATCTTAGTCTGGTCCGTTGGTCGCTGATGCCTTCGGGAAGGAGTACTGGAGTATTGGAGTGATGGGTCTTAATCCCAATACTCCAACACTCCATCACTCCCTTTCTTCGCCTTTGCCTTTTTACTTTCCATCGCGTAGCCTTTTTTCATGATCATCGGCGTGCCGAAGGAAATCAAGACCGAAGAAACCCGCGTCGCTGTCACTCCCACAGGTGTGGCCGGCTTCGCGGCGCGCGGTCATAAGGTCCTGGTCGAAAAGAGCGCCGGAGCCGGTAGCGGCCTCACCGATCGAGCCTACGAAAACGCCGGCGCTGCTATCATCGATTCCGTGAAGCACGTGTGGCAGCAGGCCGACATGATCATGAAGGTCAAAGAGCCGCAGGAATCCGAATATGCACTGATGCGCGATGGCCTCATACTCTTTACCTATCTCCATCTCGCGGCGAACAAATCGGTCACGCGCGCGCTCCTCGAGCGCAAAGTCACGGCGATTGGCTACGAGACGATCCAGCTCGAAGACGGCTCGTTGCCGCTGCTGGCGCCGATGAGCGAGATCGCCGGCCGGCTCTCGATTCAAGTAGGCGCATGGTGTCTCCAGGCGGAGAACGGCGGGCGCGGCATTCTCCTCGGCGGCGCTTCGGGCGTGCGCCCAGCCAAGGTTGTGATCCTTGGCGCCGGCATGTCCGGCACCGCGGCTTGCCAGGTCGCGGCGGGCATGGGCGCCTATGTCAGCATTCTCGATATCAATCCGACCAAGCTGCGCTATGTCCACGATATTCTCGGCGGTCACGTTACGACGCTGATGTCGAACCGCGCCAATCTCGAAGAAGAACTTGTCGACGCCGATCTCGTTATCGGCTCAGTGTTGATCCCGGGCTCCCAGGCTCCGAAACTGATTCCTCGGTCCTTGGTCAGACGGATGAAGCCGGGCGCGGCTTTCGTTGATATTTCTATCGACCAAGGCGGCTGCGCCGAAACATCCCGTCCGACCAATCACCGAGAACCGATTTACATCGAAGAAGAAGTGGTTCACTACTGCGTGACCAACATGCCGGCCATCGTGCCGAACACATCGACCTACGCGCTCACCAACTCAACGCTTTCTTACGGTTTGCAGCTCGCCAATCGGGGATTTCCGCAAGCGTTGGCGAGAAATCCCGCCCTGGCCAAAGGGCTCAATACCTACGGCGGCAAAGTGACGCACGAAGGCGTGGCCAATGCTTTCAATCTTCCCTGGACTCCCGCCGAGGAGGTGATTCGAGTATGAGACTCGTGACCCGCGCCGACTTCGACGGGCTCGTTTGCGGCGCCCTCGTGACTAAGTTCGAGAACGTCGAGGATTATCTTTTCGTCGAACCCAAGTTTCTGCAGGATGGATTGGTCGAGATCCGCAGCGGCGACATCATCACCAATCTTCCTTACCATCCTAACTGCACGCTCTGGTTCGACCACCATATCACCAACACGACGCCGGACTTTCCGACGCCGATCGTGATCGGCAAGGGTGGCTTCCGTCTTGCCCCCAGCGCGGCGCGGGTTGTTTACGAATACTATACGGAACTAGGAAACAGGCAGCAGGCCATAGCCACTAGTAAGATTCCGGCCCAAGAAATACTTGCGTTTCTCGGGACGGAGAGAATGAAGTATCTGCTGCACGAGACCGATCGGGTCGACGCCGGCCAGCTCGAAACGGAAGACGTGCTGAATCCGCAGGGCTACGTTTTGATTTCAATGACCACAGACGGCAAACACGCCGGGGATCGACCCTACTGGTTGAAAGTGATCGATCTCCTGCGCGACGCGACGCTGAAACAGATGCTCGAAGACCCGGAAGTCAAAAAACGCTGCCAACAAATCCGCGATGAGCAAGAAAAGCTGCGCAAGCTTTTACTCCAACGCACGACGATGAAAGGTAACGTCATCTACTGCGATCTCCGCGGCATCAAAGAAATCCCCGACGGCAACCGTTTTTTGATCTTCACGCTTTTCCCCCAAGGCAACATTCAAGTGAAAGTCTCCGAAGACCCGCAGCGGAAAAATACCACGGCGATCTCGGTCGGCTACAACATCTTCAACCCTACGTCTAACGTGAACGTCGGCGAGCTGCTCAAAAACTATGGCGGCGGCGGCCACAAAGTCGTCGGCTCGAGCCGCGTCCCTAACGACAAGGCGGATCAGGCGGTCAAAGAAATCATTGAAGCAGTCACGGAGAAGCCGTGAAGGGTAACTCGTAAGGTGTAGGGGCACGGCATGCCGTGCCCTTCGGATGCAACACAAACGATCAATGAAAGCGGTAAAAATCCATCAGGCGCTCAAGCGCCTTAAGAAAATAAATAACGAGATCCGCTACGCCAACTGCTTTGACGAAAAACAATTCACCAGCGGCTTTATTGCGTTCCGCTCAAGAAAGAATTCGGACCCGAAACAAATTAACCACGACGACAAGGACATCGTCTGCCATGTGATCAAAGGCACCGGCCGGCTGCGAATCAACAATAAGCGCATTCTTCTCCGCCCAGGAATGATCTGCCACATCCCGAAAGGCACGCCGCACGACTTTGCGGCGGGAAAAAACGGAGAGTTGGTGTTGTTTTACTCGCTAATTAAGGCCTGATGAATGGGCAGACTCTGCCGGGAGCTTGTCGATAAATTTTACCGATCGTTTCCTACCACCACTTCGCCTGTTCGCGCTTCGCTCTTAAGAACCCATCCCACACGGCTGACGCCGGTTTGGGCGTTTTGTCGCTCGTTTGCATGCCGATAAAAGCCCAGATACGCGCGAGGTCGTTGAGCGGCGGGCGCAGTCGCGCGACAAGCCGATCAGAATCGGTGGTAGCGAAATAGATGACGAACTCGTAATTATCCCGGGCCGCGGTTTTGAGGAGTAGCTCGGTGAACTGCATCTGCTCAGTTTCGGAACCGTAGAGAACCGTATTGTACGACCTCAGCTCGATGTTGCGCGAGGTCATGCCGCTTTCCGACACAGCGACACCCTTCTTGAAGCGGGTGGCAAACTCGAGAAAGTTCGCCGGAATGATCTTCGGCACATCATGGCTCATATACGGATACAGACTCATGGCGAATAGGTCACTGAAACGCATCAGGTCAGCGACCTCCTTCTCTTGATCCGTACCCTTGGCATCCGGTGTCAGTCGTTTGTAATGGAGCACCTCCGTTGTAAAAAACACCGGCAGTGACCTGTGGACCTTTTTGACGGCCGTGTAAGTATCGCGATGCAACTCTTTCAATTGGCGCCACTTCGACTGATCGCGGGACAAAATCATGTTGGATTCCACGCCGATGGCAAGATAATCCGGCCGCATGTTTTCTACGGCACGTAGAACGAAATTCAAAAACGCTCTTTTCACCCGCGGGCTATTGAGCGGTTCCTTGTCCCACGGTGGAGGAAGCGGCTGGTTATCCGTGTCGCCCCAGTAGGGGGCGAGATCACGCCGGTCTTTGTTCAGGGGTGAGATCGATAGAAAAAGTTTCTTGCCCGCCGGCGGGCGGTAATTCAAATTGTTTTGGACGTCTTTGGAAAACGGCTTACCATCGAGGGCTTCTGGCCAAGGAATTCCACCGATAAACATCACCGAGACGATGTCGCCATGTGCGTGAGCATATTCCTTCGCAATGGCCACTCCCTCGTCAGTCAGATCGGCGGGCCACTGTGTGAATCCCATCAAAAAAGGGCGTGTCGCCGGGCCGCGATATTCCGGCAGTGGCGGAGGGAGCGGCTTCGTTACCACAGGCGGTGGTGGCGGAGGTGCAGGCGCTGGGCGAGATGGTCCGAATAAACCACCTCCATCACATCCCGATAAATAACACGCCAACACCGCTGTGATGAGTAAGCGGCAGAAGCTGATCGTCATAGTCGCTAATTATTAGGGTTTAAAGTTCGCCGGTCAAGC
>DASXSW010000149.1:0-5321 GCA_036505755.1 Binatia bacterium
GATTCGACCAGTGGAGGAACAGATTATCCAGGCCAACGTCGATCATTTGCGGCAGACTTTCAGCCAAGAAAGCCGCCGCCTGACCAAATGTCTCGAAGAGATCGATGACAACATCTTAGCTTGTCGGCAGTACCTCCAGGATTATGAGCGCATCCGCTCCAGTCTCTATGGGCTGAATGAGAAGCTCGCCCAATTGGGCGCTGAATCCATTCAAATTCCCGACAGCTTATCAACGTCGGATTTGGGTGACATCGTCCGCCAGCGGATCGAACATCTGCGCTCGCAGGCGAAGATTTAAACCTAGTTCGCGACTAGCGAGTCGCGAACTACCAATTCCCGCGAACGTTTCGGACGATGAGCGACCTCCCGGGCTAGCGAGAGGCTAGGTCTCGGTGGTTTCGTTCGCTAAACCGAGCTACGACGGCATCATGTCTCGTCGATGGGCTTAGCGTGCCGCAGATCAGTGCGGTAACGAACTGCGTAGGCGACTGAACCGACGGTGAGAAGTCCACAAACCGCCACGGTCCACGGCGCCCCGACAATCGTGGCGATCAGGCCGAAGGGAAAACTACCCATCGGTCCAAGCCCGCGATTGATCAAGCCGAAAAGCGACATGATGCGACCCCGGTTGGTTTCGTCCGCGTGAATTTGCAGCAGCGTTGCAGTAGCGGAAAGGAAAGTGGTTTGGAATGCGCCGGCGATAAACAAAATCAATAGCGACAGGTAAAAATGGCGCGAGCCGGCGAAAAGAGCGATGGACGATCCGAAACCCGCGGCGAGAAAGAACAGCAGGCGATGGGGCTTTGGAAAGCGGCGAATCGATGCGAGCGTGAGGCCGCCCAGGATCGCGCCCGCTCCGGGAGCCATCAGCAGAAGACCAAGACCCGGCGCGGCGACGAGGAGAATATCCCGGGCAAAGACCGGCCATGAATTGAGTGTATGGCTTGGTACAGAAAGACACGATGCCGAGAACGGTGAAGAGCGAGACAAAGATCGGTGTACGCCACGCTAAATTGAAACCCTCAATCATGTCGCGCGTGAGACTCTTTGGGCTCTCCGCGCTTATTGCTCGGGGAATCCGAATCACAAAAATTGTAAGCAGCACGATCAAGTTCCTGACGGTTGCAACGAAAAAGCAGCCTTTGGTATCGATCCACGAAATCAACATGCCGCCGAGAGAGGGTCTGAAGAGCATCGATCCGTTAAAAACCATCTGATAAAGAGTGACAGCGTTCGGGAGATCGGGACGCGGCACCAAATGATGCAAAATCGACTGGGGCACGGGTTGTTCAAAGGAGACGAAAAAGCCGGTGAGCGCGGAAACTGTTAATAAATGCCACACGCGGATCGTTCCCCAGTGGTCCATGACGCCGAGAAATAACGTCATGATCAAGAAAGCGCTCTGCGCCACGACGAAGATAGTTTTACGATCTGCGCGATCGACAATCGCGCCGCCCAACACCGAAAAAAGCACCCGAGGTAAGCCGAGGCAGAATCCTTCCAGCCCTAATAGAATGGCGAATTGGTTAGTTGGAAGATCAGCCAGCTCTGCGCGGTCGTTTGCACCAACGAAGAGGCCGCACCAAAAAATGAAATAATCGCGATAGCGAAAGCCGCGGAACGTGTTGGTCAAATACATTTCGGAGATTCGGTCGACGATTGAGATCGGAAACTGTTCGGCGGCTGATGCGCTTAAGACCGAATGCCCGCTTTCTTACATAAGAGTTGGTAGGTGGGACCGTCAAATTCTTCACCGGCGGGCAGCCCCGCGGCGATGCGGAAGTTTTTAATCGCAGCGCGAGTGCGTGGCCCAATGCAGCCGTCGATTTTCCCGGGCGCGTAGCCGAGGAAAAGCAAGGCAACCTGCGCGGTTCTCATCTCCAGATTCGGCAGCGAACCGCTGGCGAAGCGCTGATATTGCTCGGCCAATTTCACGTCATAGTGGTTTTGCCAGTAACTCGGACCGTTGTAGCGCTTGGCGAAGCCGGCCCAATCTTGATTCACCAAACTTGCCGCCAAGCCGTTGGCTTTTAGAAAGCCACACATGGCGGCAAGCTGACTATCCTCGCTTCGCACCATGGCCTGAACCATTCTCGCGGCTGATTTAAAACCAGCAACGGCGTGATTAAATCCCATCACTTGACCCATGCCCCAGGACACCGAATCGAGCGCCGGTTCAATGCCCAATCTGGCCTTGGCGCACAAGGCAATTGCTTTTTCCAATTTATTATACTGCTCGGCAAGTAGTCCGTAGCTTCCGGGCGCTCCGGAGACATCGGGCGCTTCGCGATCGAAACGGCCGTCGGTACGTTTGCGAAAGATGTGGCGCTCGAAAAGAATCTGCGGCCGGCGGTCGACGCGAAAGCCGAACCCCTGAGTCACGCCGGCGGTCTCGACTTCGATAACGGTCCAAATATATGCCGCGTCATTGGGTCCGAGGCCGAGTAGGACCAGCGCTTTGTTGAGGCCCGATCGAGTCAGAGGCTGACCGTTACCGGCGAATTTCATGGAGATCCTCCTTCGGATTGATACCGCCGCGGACGCGGCCGCTGATTCTAAACAGTATTACCACAAATCGAGAAAACGGTACGGCACCGCTACAAGTGTCGATTTTCAACAATGCGGACGGAAGGATTGTAGAACTAATTTGGCTGGTGGTCCCAACGGGAATCGAACCCGTGTTCCCGACGTGAGAGGCCGGTGTCCTAACCGCTAGACGATGGGACCATGGCTGAGGAGGAAGGACTCGAACCTTCAATGCCCTGATCCAGAGTCAGGTGGCTTACCAATTAGCCGACTCCTCAAAATCGCGAATGATAAACCTAAAAGAATTACGAAATAGAGTCAAGTTGGGGGATGAGTTCCAACGCTCTGCGCAGCCTGTGGATGGTTCGCTCTTTACCGAGCACGGCAATGACATCGTGGATCCCAGGGCTGACAGTAGAGCCGGTCAACGCGACTCGCACCGGCTGGGCGAGTTTACCCATGGCCAGAGCATGCTCCTGCAGAGTTGCCGTAAAAGCCTGTTCGACGCTCGCTGCGCTGAAATCCCCGAGCGCGGATAATTTCTGGATCAAACTCTCGATCGGCTCGGCCGTATCCTTCGTCAAGAACTTCTTAGCTGCTTTCTCATCCAGAGAAATCTCATCGGACAGATAGTAATGCGCTGCATCGACAAGCTCCGTTAAAGTTTTTGCTCGTTCTTGCAGCGTCGCGATCATTCGTTCCAGCCACTGTTTGTCTTGCGGCACGGGATAGCCTTTGGCTTGGATATAAGGCACGATCTCGTCAGCCAATTGCGCGACTGGGCGGGATTTTAAATAATGAAAATTAACCCAAAGGAATTTTTCCGGATTGAATACGCCGGCGGATTTTCCGACGCTTTCGAGGCTGAATTTTTCAATCAGTTGCTCGCGTGAGAAGATCTCCTGGTCGCCGTAGGACCAGGCCAGGCGAACCAAATAATTTACCACCGCCTCAGGAAAATATCCCATGTCGCGATAAGCCATGACTGACGTGGCGCCGTGCCGCTTGCTGAGCCGAGCTTTATCGGTGCCGAGAATTAGCGGGACGTGGCCGAATTCGGGAAGAGGATGGCCGAAAGCCTCGTACAGTTGGATCTGTCTCGGTGTGTTCGAAAGGTGGTCGTCGCCACGGATGATATGCGTGATGCCCATGTCGATATCGTCAACGACGACGCAAAAATTGTACGTCGGGGTGCCATCAGAGCGAGCGATGATGAGATCGTCAAGCTCGCTGTTGTCGAAAACCACATCGCCCTTGATCAAGTCTTTGACGATGGTCGAACCATCTCGCGGCGAGCGAAAACGAACGGTGTAAGGCTTATCTGAGGGCAAGGAGGGAATCACGCCGTCCGCTGGCCGGCAAGTGCCGTCGTACATCGGTTTGCGCTTTTCTTTCATCGCCAACTGCCGCTTGGCATCCAGTTCGGCCGCCGGACAGACGCAAGGATATGCCTTTCCTAAAGCCAATAGTTCTTGGATCTTCTCTTTATACAGCGGGTAACGCTCGGTCTGGAAAAAGGGACCTTCGTCATAATCGAGTGCCAACCACTTCATGGCGTCCAAGATGGCTCGAATCGCCTCCGGCGTGGATCTCTCCCGATCGGTATCTTCAATCCGTAGTATAAACTTGCCGTCATGGTGGCGAGCAAACAGATAGTTAAAAAGAGCGGTGCGCGCGCCACCAATATGCAAATAGCCGGTGGGACTAGGAGCGAAACGAGCGCGAACTTGAGCCATGCGGGTAAGCTAACAGGAGGCAAAAATTGGGTCAACGGCGCGTTAAATTTTACTATGATTATGCTACTATTAGAATATTCAACGAGGAGTGAGGCTGGTGGAAACAAAAGGAACGGGAAACGAAGTAAGGACAACCGCGGCAGCAGTTGATGGAGCACCATCTCATTTTATTCGAACCATCATCACAGAAGATCTCAAGCAAGGTAAGAATCAAGGCAGGGTACACACCCGATTTCCCCCGGAACCGAATGGCTATCTTCACATAGGCCACGCCAAATCAATCTGCCTCAACTTTGGGCTTGCGGCTGAATTCGGCGGACTGTGCAATCTCCGTTTCGATGACACGAATCCCAGCAAAGAAGACGTCGAATATGTCGAGTCGATCAAAAGAGATGTGCGCTGGCTTGGCTTCGATTGGCAGGACCGTGAATTTTACGCTTCGGATTACTTCGAGGAGCTTTATCAGTTCGCCATTCAATTAGTGAAGGCCGACAAGGCGTTTGTCTGCGACTTAAGTGCGGATCAGATGCGCGAATATCGCGGCACGTTGACAGAACCCGGCAGAAATAGTCCCTTTCGCGACCGTTCCATCGAAGAAAACCTCGACCTGTTACAGCTCATGCGCGCCGGCGAATTTCCGGATGGGAGCCGCACGCTGCGCGCCAAGATCGATATGGCCTCGCCTAATATGAATTTGCGCGATCCCGTCATGTACCGTGTGCTGCGTGCGACGCACGACCGTACGGGCGATAAATGGTGCATCTACCCGACCTACGATTACGCTCATGGTCAGTCGGATTCTATCGAGGGCATTACGCATTCGATCTGCACCCTGGAGTTCGAGGATCACCGGCCGCTCTACGATTGGTTTCTCGATCAACTAGGCATTCACCACCCGCAACAGATCGAATTCGCCCGCTTGAATCTCACTTACACGGTCTTGAGCAAACGCAAATTACTCCAGCTTGTGCAACAAAAATTGGTTGCCGGTTGGGATGACCCCAGAATGCCGACGCTGGCAGGAATTCGCCGGCGCGGCTACACGCCGGAAGCAATCCG
>DASXSW010000150.1:0-3863 GCA_036505755.1 Binatia bacterium
TGGAGGTTGAGTCGAAGTGGAGGGGCACATGCGAAGACTCAATACTGTAGTCTTATGTCTTGCGGCAGCCTTCTCTAGCTTTTCCGGTTTGAAGCTAGCGCCGGGCGCCGAACCGAAAGATAGAAACGTAATTCTGTCGACTACGACGAGTACACAGGACTCGGGCTTGCTTGACGTTTTGGTCCCGCTTTTCGAAAAACAAACCGGCTACACAGTCAAGACGATTTCAGTGGGCACCGGGCAGGCGCTGGCGCTGGCGGCAAAGGGAGATGCCGATGTAGCCCTGGTCCACGCGCCGAGTCTAGAGAAACAATACGTTGCTGACGGTAAGTTGCTTAATCGGCGGCTCGTCATGTACAACGATTTTGTCATCATCGGTCCCAGAAGTGATCCGGCGAAGATCAAGTCCGCGAAGACGGCGAGTGCGGCCTTGAGGCTGATCGAGCAATCCAAAGCTCGCTTCGTGTCGCGCGGGGACAATTCCGGCACACATAATCTGGAGAAAACGCTTTGGAAGGAAGCGGGGATCGAACCGAAGGGGGACTGGTACATCGAAGCGGGTCAAGGGATGGGCGCGACGCTCGGCATCGCCAACGAGCGCAACGCCTACACGATTACCGACCGTGGTACCTACTTGGCTCTCGGAAGTCGTATAACCTTGCCGATTCTTGGGGAGGGGGACAAGGCGCTCCTAAATATCTATTCGGTTATGGAAGTCAATCCAGCGAACGGCCCGAGAATCAACACTGCGGGCGGCAAGGCGTTCGCTGATTTCATGGTCGCACCGCAAACGCAATCGGTGATTAAGAACTTCGGCGTGGAAAAATTCAGCCAGCCGCTATTCGTGCCGGTCGCGGGTAAGCGCGAAGAGGAGCTGGGAGTTTAGGCGTGGAGTTGATCTGGCAAGGCATCGTCAAGGCGGTCGAGCTTGTATTCGGCGGCGATAGCGAAGTTTGGGCCATTACCTGGCTCTCGCTCAAAATCTCCGGCAGTGCGACGTTGATTTCCCTTTTGCTTGGAATACCTTTGGGCATCTTGCTGGCGTTAAGCCGTTTTCCCGGCCGCGCCATAGCCGTGGCGCTGGTCAACACCGGCATGGGCCTGCCGCCCGTTGTTGTTGGACTCTTTATCTCGATTCTACTCTGGCGCAGCGGGCCGCTCGGCTTTCTTGAGCTCATCTACACGCCAAGCGCCATGATTATCGCCCAAGTGGTCATCGCGTTTCCGATTGTGGCCGGACTGACGATGGCGAGCTTTCAGAGTCTCGATCCGAACCTGGCGCTTCAATTGCTCGGTATCGGCGCTTCGAAGCTGCAGGCGCTCTGGCTACTTTGTAAGGAAGCCCGGCTGCCGCTTCTGGCAGCCGTTATGGCGGGATTCGGTGGTGTCATCTCCGAGGTGGGCGCTTCGATGATGGTGGGTGGCAACATTCGTGCACAAACCCGCGTTTTGACCACGGCGACGGTGTTGGAAACCAGTAAAGGCAACTTCGACATTGCCATTGCGTTGGGTCTTATTCTTCTTACTCTTTGCTTCGCGCTAAACTTCTTGCTGACTCATATCCAGCAACGAGGCCAAATGAAATGGCCGAGGCTCTCCTAGCATTGCGGGACATCCGCGTTCAATACGGAGCCACTACTGCTCTCGAGGTTTCGTCTTTCGATGTTCATGCGGGTGAAGTCGTTGCGGTAATCGGACCTAACGGAGCAGGCAAATCCACGCTTCTTCGGGTGATGGGCTTGCTTCAGCAGCCCGGTTCCGGAAGCGTTTACTTTCGCGGCGAGCAGGCGACGCCGAAAAACTCCCTTGAAATGCGGCGCTGCATGGCGAGTGTGTTTCAGGAACCTCTGTTACTCAATGGACCGGTGTACTCCAACGCCGCGCTTGGGTTGAAACTTCGCGGACTACCTGGCGATCAGATCCAAAAGAAGCTGCGACCCTGGCTCGAGCGACTTGGTATTGCCCATTTGATCTCGCGGCAAGTCCGCACTCTTTCGGGTGGCGAAGCGCAGCGGACCAGTTTGGCGCGAGGACTTGTCTTGGACCCCGATTTGCTCCTCTTGGACGAGCCTTTTTCTGCGCTCGATGCTCCTACACGTGAAGCGCTTCTTTTAGATTTGCAGGAGATCTTGACCGAGACAGGAATTACCACGGTCATGGTGACCCACGACTTGCAAGAGGCGGCGGCACTGGGGAAGCGAATCGGCGTTCTGAGTCAAGGCAAATTATTACAATTGGGGTCGCAGCGAGAGATTCTCACGCGTCCGCTCAACGAAACGGTCGCGGCGATCGTTGGCATGGAAACTAAAATACCGGGTGTTGTTGAACAAGCGGCGCATGGAATAATCACCGTGCGCTTCAACGGTGGAACGGCAAGGGCGATGGGCGATTTTTCGCCGGGTGCGAAGGTGATACTCTGTATTCGCCCCGAGGACATCGACGTCAATCACTATCGTGGAGAACGGCAATGCCCAAATGAAAAAAATTTTATCAGAGGAAATGTGCTGAGAATTTCTCCATCGATAGCTCACTATCGGATCGCGATACGGACCGAGTTTGGTTGTGTAGCTGCGCTGGCGAGCAAGTCTAGTTTCACGGAGTTGAGTTTGCACGAGGGAGACGATGTCTCCGCATCATTCAGCCTCGCAGCGGTCCACGTGATCTGATCTCGCGTTGCCTTTAGTTGTAAACGCACAATATATAGTAATGAACAACAGTACATTCGGACAGCAATGTGGCTAAAAGTCGAAAGAGTACTTTGATAGCTAGATTTGACAAGTGGTCAGGGTATAGGGTCCGGAAATCTTGTCCGGGCCCCGACACCTTCTGGCTCCGAGGGCGAAAGCATCGACGGTCCGAATGACCTTTCCGATGTCTGGCGGAGCAATTCCGTGGAATCGCGAGTGGCTTGGGTGGAGAATCTGTAAAACTCAAAGAGACTTAGAAAGCGGAACCGCACCATGAAGATCTACGCATTTGACGTCGATGACACGCTGGAAGTTTCCGGTGGCCCGATTACTATTGTAAACGTAGGCAATCTTAAAGCCCAAGGACACATCGTTGGACTGAACGGCAACTGGGCGGCGGTGGTTCAAACCGTCCCCGTATGGCATCGGATTTTCAGCTTCATCGGTCCAATGGAAATGTCGAAGAACATTTTTCTGAATCAGCTAAAGACTTACATACCGGCGGACGACTACATCATGGTCGGAAACGTGAAAGGGGTAAGCGGCGGGTCCGATGACGAGGGAGCAGCCAATTTAGCTGGATGGCGGTTCATTAAAGAAAGCGACTTCGCAGCAGGAGCACGGTAGAACTGTGAATGACCCCGAAAGCCCACGAGCCTGTTATCCCTTAACTGGTAGGTCATACACATAAAAATCAGTGGATCGAATCCAACCTTCGGATTCGTACAGGGACTGAGCTGCTTCATTTGTAAGTTTGGCGGATAACGCACTTTTGCCAACGTTATGGCTCATGTCAGATTGTGTGAAAACTCGCCGTTGATCCTCACGAGCCTCAGGACGAACCGCTAAGTAGTGTTGCTTAGCCGGCTAAACCGCTCGTGGTGAGTTCATGCGATCCCGAGCGAAGCTGAAGGATCGAACTATGAACAAGTTTTCACACCGTCTGACGTATAGGGAGTCTTCTTCCGGCTTCAATTTGAGGCACGGCCTCAGGACAAAATTGCTTCGCGGTATCCACGAGCATCTCGGCCTCGGCCGCGTCACAAATGAATTCAATAAATTTGGACGTGCCACCGATATCGGCGAGAGCGATTTTCGCGCCGTTGATGAGCGTGTAATATAAGGGTGACGCCTTGGTAATCTGGGTCAATAGGCGGTCATGGTATGTACAAGAAA
>DASXSW010000151.1:0-3597 GCA_036505755.1 Binatia bacterium
AGCACCGCAGCATCGTTGGAGCCGCCGAAGCGGTTGATGCCGATGGTCTTGCCGCGCAGCTGCTGTGGCTCCTTGATCTCGGGGCGCGAGATGAGCTGCATGGGGAGTTTATTTTCCAAGGTGGCGACGATTACCACCGGCGCGCCGCGAGCCGCGCCTATCACTGACGAAGAAGCTGCGGTCTGAGTCAATTGAAGGCTCCCGCCGAGCAAGGCCTGAATGTTCGGCGAGCCTGCCTGGATCAAAATAATTTCCAGATCGACGCCGTACTTCTTGCTAAAGCCCAATTCCTTATTCACCCACAGCGGAAGCTGATATCCGGCCGTGCCGCCATAACTGACGAGAAAACGGGTCGCTTCGGCCGCCCAACCCATTCGCGCGGGTCCAGCGAAGGCTACGCAAAGAATGAATAGGGCAAGCAGAACTCTTCGCCGCCTTCGGATCACGTTCATAGGTTCACCTCGCGAATAGAGTCATTAAAGTTGAGCATGCAACCCACCGTCCGCGGGCACAAAGCGTGGAAAAAGTCTGAGCGCATTCATTTGTTCCACGTTGCGCCGCGCCGTTGCGTCGAAACCTCCGTAAGCTTCCCAGTGATCGACCTCTTCCCGCAATCTCTCGCCGTAAACGAATGGCAAATCCGATCCCCACAGGATATGCGTCGGGTCCGCCAATTCTTGCAGGGAACGAAGAGCAAATGCCGCCGTCGTGCTGGCGGTCTCGTAGTAGAGCGAGCGGAGTGTGGGAAGCACATCGCTCACGCCTTTGACATGTCGATGTCCTTCCATCATCACGATTCTTTGGGCGAGAAACGGCACAGTGCCGCCGCCGTGGGCGACGATGAAGCGGATATTGGGGCAGCGCTTGAGCGTGCTCGTGAAAATCAGATTCACGATCGCCCGCGTCGTGTCGAAAACATATTCGACGACGAAGGGCGGCGCGCGCAAGCCGGTATGCTCGGCAGCTTCGCAGTGAGTGGGGTGAATAAACGCAACGGCCTTACGCCGGTTAAGCTCGTCGAAAACGGGATCGAACGACGGATCGCCCAAGTAGCGCTCGTTGACGCTCGAAAACAGCCCAACGCCGTCGAGGCGCAAGACGTCAAAGGCGTAAGCGATTTCTGCCAGTGCGCCATCGACATCGGGTAGCGGCAGCAAAGCGAAGGAACCGAAGCGCGTCGGATGATCGCGCAGCATTTGCGCTTGGAACTCATTGCACGTCCGCGCTACTTCACGCAGTCGATGCGTGTTTTTCAAGATTACTCGCGGCGTGAGCGACGTGATAGCCGCTTGAATATGCCAGTTGTCCATCGAGCGCAGTTGCGCCGCCGTGTCGGGAACCTTGATCGGCAACGAATCGTCGGCAAATTCGGGCGGCACCACGTGGTGGTGCACGTCGATCCGCCAATTGCCTGCTTCGTTCTCGCTCATAACGTTGCTGTTGGCGTGTTCTCCGCGGCGGCTGAAAAACGCTTCGCCGAGATCATGTCCTTATCGAGCCAAACCTATTTGATCGCGATTAGCTCTGTCAACATCAACAGGATCTAAGCGCGCAATTCAAAAGACCATGAATCCAGAAGGCGTATGGACATTATTCGCGGCTTGCGGTATTCGAGGCCGTAATGGACGACCAAGAGTTTGTCGGGCAAGAAACAAACGTCGAGTCATCGGCATTTACGAAAGGGGATCGCGATGACCACTTTTCAGAAGATGCTCGCGCTATTCGGAATTGTCCTTGCCACCTGCACCGGTTCAAACAACGAGAGCGCCGCACAATCACAGAGCCTCACGGCGTTCTACACCGCCCCGGTCGTTTCCATGTCGCCCATGTGGATCGCCAAGGAAGCCGGTTTTTTCAAGAAGCAGGGCCTCGACGTCAAGCTAGTTTTTATCGCCTCCGGTCCCGTCGGCACAACGTCGGTGCTCGGCGGAGAAACGGACGTGGGAATCATCGGCGGATTTGCGCCGACGCGGGCCATCGTGGGAGGCGCCAAAGCCCTGGTAATCATCGGTCAAAGCAAGGTCAGAATGACCGGGAACATCGTCGGCAAAAAAGAGATTGCCAGCGTTCAAGACCTCAAGGGGAAGCGATTGGGCATTGACCGGATCGGTTCCAACCCGGACATGTTCGCTCAAGCAGCCCTATCCCGTTTTCAGATCGATACACTGAAAGATCTTCAATACGTTCAACTCGGCGATATCGGTCAGGCCATCGCGGCTCTCAAGGCTGGGGCCGTTGATGCCGCTATTGCAGGCGCGCCACACGATCTGTTCGCCCAGCGGCTGGGCTTCAAGGTGATTCTCGATATTACCGCCATGAAGATTCCTTTCGCGGTGACGGTACTGGTTTCCTCCCGCGACACAGTAGCGCGCAAACAGCCGGAGCTTACGAAGTTCATGCGCGCTTATGCCGAAGCGATGCACTATTTCCTAACCAATGCGGAAGGGACAACCCAGGTTGTCGCCAAATATACCAAGGTCACGGACCGAGAGGTTCTCGCTCATGCGATCGAGTCGGAGTCGAAGGCGATGGAAAAAACCCTGCAGGTAGATCCGAAAGGGCTAGAGCTCATTTTGAGCTTAATCGGCAAGACCGTACCTCAGGCTGCGGCGACGAAGCCGGAGGATTTGTACGATCCACGGTTTACCAATGAACTGCGAGACAGCGGCTTTCTCAAAAAGTTGTGGGGCGAGAAATGATGAGTCACCAGCGTCTGGTCACAGAACTCGTTGAAGAAGTGAAGCATCTCGAATTCGATCGAGATGCTTCGCCTCTGGCTCAAGAATGACCCTCTTTCGTCAGCACCGGCACGGGTACGGCTCTCGGTGTCAAAGCGACGAATCCGAAACGACCGGTGCTGTGCTTGATGGGCGACGGCGCATTTAATTACGACCCGGGACTAGCAGCGCTGGGTGTTTGTCAGGAACATAATTTGCCGATCATGATCGTGCTCTACAACAACTACGGCTATCATTCGCAAAAGTCCGGCGTACCGCGCTTCTTCCCGGACGGCTTTGCCGTAAAGAACCAGGATTTCATCGGTATCTCGATCAATCCGAGTCCGGACTACGCGACAATTGCCCGCGCATTTGACGGCTACGGCGAAAACGTCGAAGAGCCCGGCGAAGTCCGCGCGGCTTTGCAACGCGGGCTGAAAGCCATTGCCGCCGGTCAACTGGCGCTGATTGACGTCCGTTTAGCGAAAGCGGCAGAAACTAACGAGCGACCGGATCGAGCGAATTAATACCGCACTATTGTCTGTCGGAATGGATTTAGATTTTGCCTTTGAGGCGTAACTCTTCGAGACGGAAGTGAATCATCTCACTGGCATTCTGCGTCGGCCAGTGGTCGGGAAAAGGTTGGGGATCAGCGCCGAGCGTGGCAAGGCGTTGGTTAAGCTTCAGGAGTTCCGCGTGCCGGCTTTGATACTCGCCGATACGGTCGAGACAGCTTAAGATGCTTTGGTCAATACGCGCGAGGCACTCAAGCAACGCGGTTTGATTCTGTTTCGACTGTTCGCGCAGGCGCTGTATTTCTAGCTCGACCGTCTGCTGCGCTAACGGTCGCACCCGTTCTTCGATCTGCGCTTGCATATCA
>DASXSW010000152.1:0-9927 GCA_036505755.1 Binatia bacterium
GCGCTTCAATGGCCGATCGAACACGCCGCCATGCCAACCGGCGATGGCCTTGTTTGCCACACCAAGTCCCAGCAGCAAGCGCCCGCCGGAAAGATCTTGCAGCGTCGCGGACTGAATTCCCAGCGTCACCGGGCTGCGTCCATAGATATGGTAGATCGCCGTCCCGAGCTTGATGGTTTTTGTCCGGCTCGCCACCGCCGAAAGCATGACCATCGGGTCCGTGCTGTTGGACTCGCCTTTCCAAAATGCGCCGAATCCCACCTGTTCGGCCAGCTCGATCAGGCCCGGCACATCCGCCGCCGGATAGTGCGCCGCCGAGTTTATCTCAACGTCATAGATCATCGTTTATCCTCTTCTTCGTCTTTGAATGATTGAAGCGTGGAACTTTGAGCCGCGAAAAAACCTTCGGTACACTAGCCAGCGACTCCGCCTAAGTCAAACACGCCTAATGGAATCGATCCCCACAACACACTTAAGGCTGTGTCGATCTTGCTTTTTGCGCCAGCAGGTTCAGCTCTTTTTTGAGTTTCTCAGTGTTTTCCATGAATTGATTGACGGAGGTTGAAGGCAGCCAGGCCGCATCGATTGGTTTTACGATGCCGGTATACTCCATGACGTTTGAGAACTTGCTACGATTAGCGAAGTCAATGATGAGGCTCAGGCCAATCGCCGCCCCGCTGACCAAGAGCGCTGCCCATAGGCGCGAACGCCTTCGCATGGCCGAGGCCCTACCGAGATGACCATAAACCAGGGCCGCAAGGATAACTCCCGACCCTAAAAATCCAGCCATCCATAGCGCCGGAATAGCAGGAAAGAAAAATTCAAGCCACTCAGACAAGGTGCTGAGAACGAGAAATCCGAAGATGGCGGCGCAGGCGATCGCGACATGCTCCGCGAAGTGAAAACGGCTCACGACGATCCGGCTCGCCAGCGCCCACAAACCGGCCCAGCCAAGCAGCATGGACAGAGTCATCAACGGTTCGCTAACGACTTTGGCCACGGTCACACGCTCGACGCTACCAAGAAAGGAATCCAAGCAAAGCAGCAACAAAATAATCAGACCGGCGACGGGCGCCGCATAGGAGGACGCCAGCCATGATGCTTGACGTTGGCGATCGATCAGTGTCGGCGCCAGCGGATGGTCGACGCTACAAAAGCGCAGCAGCGTGCGACCGATTCGAAATAGCGCGCCGGAATGCAGCTCCAAAACCGAAACACGGTCGCCATCGACACCGCGGTGTAGCCCGTTGACACTCTCTAAGTCGCGCGCGAATAACCTGCCACTCGCATCAGGTTCTATGGCGAGATGCACCGGACAAACGTAAGGATCGTTGACGACCACGTGATTGTCATAGGCGCGACCCACTTGGACGGGAAAAGAATCAATGCGAACCCGTTCCGTAACATTGCCCTTCGCGTCGAGAATTTCGACATAGCCTAGCGGCGCCATTTGATGCTCTCCATGTAGCGCTGGCTGAGCGTCTGGATATTTTCGAAGCTGACACCGGAAAGGCTCAACGTCGAAACCAATCCGACATTTGTCGCGCCGAGGGTCGCCACCCTGAACACGGCATCATAGAGACCGGGCAGTTTTACGTATTGACGCGCGCATAACACGGCTTTGACTTTCCCCGTTTGGGTTTGCACGTTGCGCGTCTGACACCGAAATGGTGTCACTTCTTCCTCGTTGCCGAACACAGCCGTATTGCCGGCCTGGATTTGCGCCGAGTACAAGTTGAAAAACTGCGAAGGATAGAGCTCCGCCGTCGACAGCAGCTGGTGATAAAACCGGACGATCCCCGACGACTGCTCGCTCGAAACAAAGATGTAATCGTCCGTCGAACAGTCGTGGGTCACGGCAACATAGGGAAGTTCTTTGCGTCGCACCGCGTCGGCCCAGCAACGGAAAAAATCCGCCGGCTTGGTGGGCAGAGTATAGGGACCGAAGCTTATGCTCGGTGTTTTCGACGAAAACATACCGGACAGATAGCGCGCCTGATTGGCTTGAATTTGCTCGCCGACCTCGGCGAGAAATTCATTTTCCGGTCGGTTTTCCAGCCGAGCTGTCTTTTCGAGCAACGCCAGCACCCGCTCGGCGGGAACTAAAAAGCTGATCTGCTCGCCTTCTGTCGCAACGTTGACGCCGATCACCGTGCCGGCGTGCGTCAGCGTCGGACCACCGCTCATGCCGGGATTGAGCGAGCCAGTGAAATGAACTTTAGGATAAAGTGTATGGCGCAAGAGACCGTTGTAGGTCCCCTCAACAATAGTTAAACCGAGGTCGCGCGGATGACCGAGTGAGTAAAGCCGCGTCCCCTGCTCGATCGGCTTCGTTTCCAATGTCAAAAATCCTTTGGGATGGCGATCGGTGCGGAGCACCGCTAGGTCGTAGACTACGTCAACGCCCAAGACTTTCGCCGGACTCGATTGTCCCAACGGATCGGTAACCTCGACGCGATACCGATCCGCAGAATGAATCAGCTTCGACACGACGTGGTAGTTGGTGACGATATCGCCGCGCGTGCTGGCGAAAAATCCCGTGCCGATGGAAGCTTTCGCGGCAGACCCGGTTTCCACGACTTCTATCTTCACCACATGTTCGGAAAACTGCTTGAAGATCTCGGGTGTTGCTTTGATGGCCTGGGCCCACACCCGGCTTGGCAGTGCTCCCGTGGACAACCAAAACAACAGTCCGACAATGGCAACGTTTCGTTTCATCGATAAAGCGTGGTCGAAATCCTTGCCATGGAGTGCCTTGTTAGCGGCAGCGCCGCTTAGGACACCCGAGTAATCCCTCGCGACGGAAGAGCCCTAATCGTCTCGTCGCGAAATCTTAGCTCGCTAAGAATCTTATTGCTATGCTCGCCCAGCAGTGGCGACGGGTTCGCTTTTTCCTTGGCAAGATCTGCATAATGCACAGGGGACACGAAGTAACGATAGGAATCGCCTGCGGGCGGCGCCTTCCATCTTGATCACCCATGCGCCAAGGTCGCCCAAGAGCACCGCCGCATAAAGCCCGGTGACAAACGTCGCGCCCTCGATGACGGTGAGACCCTGGCAGTTCAGCGTGGCGCGACTAGGATCTCGTCCCGGGGGAAGTAGTCCATAATCTCCGCGCCGTTCTTGGTAACGACGAGCATGTTTTCCAAGCGCACCCCGCCGACGCGGTGCTCACCTTCACGGCATTCAACGGCAAGCGTCATGCCTTCTTCGAGTACCTGGGGATGATCGAATGACCATAGCCGGTTGATGATCGGCATGTCATAGCCCGTGCTCGTGCCGAGTCCGATACCATGACCGATTTCGCTGGCGAGCACTTCGACCTCGCTCTGATATCCCCATTTGGTAGCCGGCGGAAAATGCTTCGCTACGTCGGCCGTCGTCCGGCCCGGTTTGATGTCTCCGATGATCGCATCGATGCGCTCGCGCATGACCTTGTACCAGTCTTTTTCTCTAGGCGTCGGTTGCCGGCCGACGATGAAAGTTCGATAAGTGCAACTGCCGTAGCCCATGTAAGTCGCGCCGCAGTACGATCCATAAACGAGGTCGCCGAACTGGACCACACGGCTGGTCGCATGCGGCCCGCGATCAAATGTCATTGGCCCGGTGCGCCAGCCGCCTGGAACCGCCGCCTCCAAGCCGAGTTCGTAGCCCGCCGTCGAGCCGAGAGTCATCAAATCGGTATCTTTCATTCCGGGTTTCAAATTCTCCCAGATGCGGAACCAAACCCCGTCGACCATCGCGGCGCAAGTTTTTAGACAATTAATTTCGTCCTGATTTTTGAGCATGCGCGTTTCGAGCATGAGCTGACGTGTGTCGACGATGTTCTTCACGCCCGCGTTGACAAGCGCCTCCCGGGCATAGCCGTCGAAGCTGCCGAGACCGACCTTCTCGCCAAGTAATCCACGCTTTTCCAACTCCTCCTTGATCTCTCCGGCAAACGCCTTCGCTTCCGCAGCGCAAGCTTCAGGTCCGGGGGCGCCGGTGAGCCACGAATGCGCCGGGCGCCATTCTTTGATCCACGGACACTGGTCGGGCATTTGATGGTAGTAACCATCATGCTCGTACATCACCGGGTCATGCTCGGCAAAGAAAAGCACGTAACGACACATCGGATAAGCAAAGCCTTTGAGCGCTGTCAGGTAGCGGATGTTTTGATGATTGGCTTCGACAATCGCCGCGATTCCGTGCTTGCGCATCAGCGATTGGGCGCGCTCGACGCGCTGCCGACGCATGCGATCGGGATTGAACCGTTCCTGCCAATCCGCCGTTTCAGGACCAAAAGTGAGCTTCGGCGCATATTGAATCATGACTTGCCTCCTCTACGAAAACAGGATTTCCTTCTTTTCCGATACGCCGCAATTGAATTCAGATCAAGCCGCTTCGATCGTTATGTTGAGTCGCCCGACACGAGCCATTATCACGGATCAATTTTACCTTGGACGAATTGTCGCTTGCAACAGTGCAAAGGAATCAATTGCCATCGCTTGCAATCCTTTGATCGGCTGGATACACAGCAACGAAGATGAAAGTTAAGCGACGTTTTTTCTGCAAGGCATGGTGTTTTTAGTGGATCCGACCTTTGTCGGAGAAGTTTTGCGCGAACGGAGGTAAGCATGTCGGAAAACGCAGTGCGGATCATCGACATAGACGGCCATGTGCGAGAGGCCGATGATCTGTGGGAAAAATATTTGGAGCCGCCGTTTCGTGCCCGCGCGCCGAAAGTGGAGCAGGTTGCCAACGGCCAACTGCTGTTTCGCTTCGAGGGCGATCGTCACCATCGTCGGCCAGATGAAACTCCTTTTCGTGTTAAAGAGGACGGTTCTCCTGCCAACGAAAACCGTCATCTCGCCACCGATCCGAACGATCGCCTCAAAGCGATGGACCGCGACCGCATCGAACGTGGCCTACTTTTTCCGTCCGCCGGTTTGTATTTGCCTTCCGTCCAAGAAGCAGCCTATGCCGCGGCGCTGTGTCGCGCCTATAATAATTGGCTCTACGATTACTGCGCCGCGGATCGCAAACGCCTCATGGCCGTCGGCATAATCCCGGTGCAGGACGTTAAATTGGCCGTCGAGGAAACCCAGCGCGTAGTCAAGGAACTCGGCTTCAAGGGCATCTTCGTTAGGCCCAACCCGATCAAAAGCCGCAACATTGATGATCCGTATTACGATCCGCTCTACAAAACGATTCAGGAGCTCGGTGTGCCGCTCTTGATTCACGAAGGCTCGGGAGCATTTCTTCCCACTGCCGGCGCTGATCGGTTCGCGGGCCAGTGGTTTTTCACCCACACGATTTCCCACCCGGTCGAGCAAATGCTCGCTAGCCTGGGTCTAGTTTGCGGAGGAGCCTTGGAGCGCAATCCGGACTTACAGGTCGTCTTTCTCGAAGCCGGAGCCGGTTGGCTTCCCTACTGGCTTTGGCGCATGGACGAGCACTACGAAATCCTGCCGTTCCAAGTTCCCTGGCTCAAAATGAGACCGAGCGAATACTTCCGGCGCCAGTGCTTCATCTCGTTCGAAGCCGACGAGACTCGCTTGGGCGCGGTCATCGAATCCATCGGCGCTGATCGGGTGGTCTTCGCTTCCGACTATCCGCATTGGGATGCAACCTTTCCGGGCGTTACGGACATGATTCTCAACCGTAACGACTTGAGCACCGAAACAAAAAGAAAAATTATGGGCGAAAATGCCGCGCGGCTCCTGCGGCTCGATTGACAGACGTGACCACGGAGTACTGGAGTAATGGCTTTGTTTTCCAACACTCCATCACTATGTTCTCTTGATGATTGTCGGGCGGATGCCCACGGCTGAAGAAGGCCGGATGGTCGACGCCATGCTGATCGTGCTCGTCGGATCACGGCATGACCACGGCGCCGAGAATAGCCGCGGCCACGGCGCCCGGTATCGCTTCAGGGGCCGGAATGAAACGTCATGTGGGCTACGGCAGCGACGTATGTAGGGGCGGGTTTGAAACCCGCCCCTTACCCCTATTCCGGCAACCTAACGGATCGATTTTGACTAAATCGATAGTAGGCGTTCAAAGAACGAGCGATATCGTGTGAGCGCGACCCGCAATTCCTCAGTGGAAACTTTCTCCGACTCCTCCCACTGCTTCTCAAGGTTTTTTCGCTGTTCCGAGAAGCTTTGCGCCAGTCGTTGCATCAATTGCGCTACCAGTGCATCGGCCCGCTCTACGGCCGAGCGTGGTTCATCAACGAAGCCGCTCTGAATATCGCGCCATCGAGTCCGAAAATCCCGCTCCACGTCAGCGGCGAAAAGTGGTTCTAAATCGGCATCAGCGCTGCCTTCGCGCTGTTCGACTTCGCTAGATACTTCAGAATTCGGCTTCGCCGTGCCGGCGATATCGTCCGTGTGAAGCCTCTTTTTCTGTTCGGCTGCCGTATTGTCGCCCATTGCGATCACATTTCTATCTTCGGAAATCGTCATGACCGTAAACCTCCTCGACTGCCTTTTCTGAAACCTCCAAACTGAAATCTGGGCCTGCTTCGGCTCTGCAATGGTTTCGGTTTTTCGATGGTCGGGGCCGGGCCTTCCAGCAATTCGTTAAAAAGCGCGCGATAATGCACCAGAGCTTGTCGAAGCTCCTCCGTACTCGCCTCTCCCTTGCGATTGCGCTCCGCGATAGCGCTCGCCGACCGGTAATTCTCCACTACATCCGGATAGTCTACTGAAAGGTCTGCCGCGGCCTGCTCAAAGTTGGTCACGGGATAGCCGCGTTTCTCCATCACCTCGAAGATTTGCCCATGACCTTCTTTCACCGCGCCTTGAGGGTCGTCGACAAATCGGTTCTGAACCGCCGCCCATGTTTCCCGATAATGCGCGCGATCCTGCGATGACAAGGGCACGATACGAAACTTTTTCACTCTCTGTTCGCGGCTTTGCAGCTCTGCTTCGGCTAAGTTCCGATTCGGCATCCGGTGCATGACATGATCGTATTCCGGCCCAAAATGTTCCCTCAACCGTCGCGATCTCGCTCTATCAAGGGCAATCCAAGCACCCACGGCGATCAGAGCGCATATGACGACCGTAATTGCGACAATCATCAATGTTTGTGAGTCCATATTCTCCTCCGAACGAAACCGGCAAATGACCGTAGTGATTTCGCCGCCATCTCGTTTTTTTAAGATAAAATGATCCAAACACTGTGCCAAAGATAAAAGACGAGATGTCTCGCGTTTGATGCTTCAAGTAACGTCGTGCTTCAAATATTTTGGAGGAATTTTCGATAAAAGAAACTAATTATGAGAGGTAAACTCCGACATTGAAACCATCGTGAACAGCCTGTCAACACTCAACCCGTGGCAACTTGCATTACGAAGCGAAAAGGTAAATAGCTGTTCAAAGTTTCTCGTTTCTCGATAACGAGACACCATGAATATCGAGCCCGGGAATTTAATGGGACAAGACATGTGTCTCAGAACTCGAACGCTATTAGCGAGCTTGGTTCTGCTGACGCTGGCCGCGCCTACGGCCGCGCAGTTGCGTAAGCTCAACATCGCATACACCGCAACGAGTCCCTATCAGGCGGTTCTTATCATCGCCAAAGAGGCGGGGGCGTTTAAGAAGCATGGACTAGAGCCGCAGCTGATCCTCACTCCCGGCGGCTCTCTGGGATTCCAAGCAATGATGGGAGGGGACGTGGCGATGGTCATGGCGGATGGGTCTGCAGCGGTGACAAGTAATCTCGCCGGAGCCGACGTCGTCATCATCGCAAGTTTTTTGAACACGTTTCCTTACAGTCTGATTTCCATTCCCGAAGTGAAGACAGTCGATCAGCTCGTCGGCGGCAAAGTCGCCATCAGCCGCTTCGGCAGCGCCACCGACGTGAGCGTGCGCATGTCGCTGGCAAAGGTCGGTTTGAATCCCGACAAGGACGTGACCATTCTGCAGATCGGCACGCAAACCACCCGCTTCGCTGCTTTGCAGTCAAAACAAGTGCAGGCGACGATCATCACGCCGCCGTTCACGCTTACCGCGCGCAAACAAGGCTACAACACGCTCATCGACATGGGACAAATGAATATTCCCTTCGAACTGACCGCTCTGTTGACGCGCCGCAGCTACATAAAAGCGCAGCGGGAAACCGTCCTCGATGTCGTCACCGCGCTTTCCGAAGCCGTTCATTACTACAAGCGCGAAAAAGAGCCGGTGTTAAAAAATCCTGAGCCGATATCTTCAGACCACCGATCGAGAAGCTCTAGAAGAAACCTATCGCGAGATCGCGCTCAAAACGATGCCGGAGAAGCCTTACCCAACGCTGCCCGGCATCCAGACGATTATCGACGAGCTCGCGCCAAAAAATCCGAAAGCCAAAACCGCGCGGCCCGAAGACTTCGTCGACATGAGCTTTGTAAAAAAACTCGACGACGAAGCATATTTTGAGCGCTTGTATAAAAAATAGGCTCGGCTTTGCCGTCGCCTGCAGACAACAGCCGTCATGATTAAAAATCTTTGCTTGATCGCCGTTTTCAGCTTGGGGGTTTTTCTTGAGCCCGCAATTGCCGCCAATGCGCCGGAACCCACTGCCTGCAGTATCGTCACGGGTGCTGATGCCCAGACATTTGTCGGCGGGCCGCTCGATGTTCAGGAATCCGCCAAGGTGCCCACAGCCGACGGCGCGAGCTCATACAAAACAGTCTGTAGTTACCTCGGCAGAGGCGAGAACTTTCAGGATATGTTGACTGCCTCCCGTGTGCTCGACATTACACTCCATTTCCTAGATACGGCGGATGAGACAGCGAAAATATACGAGAACTCTCTCGAGCAGTACCGCCAGAGAATCAATTCGCCGGATCTGCCGTTCACAAACGCAACCATCACCCCCATCAACGGCTTCGGCGACAAAGCATTCCTACTCGAAGCCGTCACGGATAGGAAAACCGGTTATAAATCTGCTTTGATTGTGTTCTACAAAGGTAAAGTCGCGGGTAGCATCGCCGCATGGAACAAACCTCATTCGTCGGTGGAAACGACGAAGACTGTTCTGAAGTACATCCTCAGCAAGTTGCCTTAGATTCGATTCATAACACTGCGGGGCGCTGCGATGAAAAAACTAGTAGGTTTATGGATGTTTCTGATCGCGGGATTTCTACCCACTCAATCGGCGGACCCCCAAACGAACTTCTTCAACGGCGAGCAGATCAAAGTCGTCGCCGGCTTTGCTGCCGCCGGGATCATCGATCCGTGGGCCCGTCTCGATACTCAATACACAAGGGAATATATTCCCGGCAATCCTGACTTGGTCGCGCAAAACGTCGCGGGCAGTGGCTTGGTGATCGCCGCCAACGCCGCTGAACCGACCGCTTGCGGTATCGTCACCGCCACAGATGCGCAGAAGCTCGTCGGCGGTCCGCTCGACGTGAAGGAATTCGTGAAGATTCCAACGGCCAACGGTCCCGGCACCTACGATTCCATCTGCACGTACATCGCCAAAGGCGGCAACTTCGAGAATGCCGTAGCCGCATCCCGATTGCTCGACGTAACTTTGCACTTTTTGAACTCCGCAGACGAAATGAAATCGATCTACGAAGGCTCCATCGACCAATATCGCCAGATGGCGCAGGCACCCGACGCGCCGTTTAAAAACGCCACGATCACGTCCATCAACGGCTTCGGCGACAAGGCCTTCGTTCTCGAAGCCGTTACCGATCCGAAGACCGGCTACAAATCCGCTTTGATCGTCTTCTACAAAGGTAAAGTTGGCGGCAGCGTCGGCGCCTGGAAGAAACCAGATTCGTCGCTGGAGACGACGAAGGCAGTGCTGAGGCACATCTTGAGCAAATTGCCGTAGCACGCGGTCCCCTTCACACGGTCTTCATTAACTAATGATTGGAAAGGTAATTGATCATGCTCACATCCATTAAAATCGCTAATCGAATCAATGCTCACCTTGGCATCCCGTCCA
>DASXSW010000153.1:0-4098 GCA_036505755.1 Binatia bacterium
TTCCTTCTTCGCCTTCGCGACGATCACGTCGTGGCTGGTCTCAAAGATATAGCCTTTCGTCTCCGCCTCGGTTTTTGCCTTTAGCAGCATCGCACTGCTCTGAGCGGCTGCAGTCGTGGCAAAAACCCACGCGCCGAGGAAGATTACGGCTGTGCTAAGAATTTTAATTTTCGTAGTTCACCTCGAGTCTTTTCTTTTGCTGGGCTTTTCCGGTGTCGACAGCCAGCGCTATTACATACGCGCTGAGCTTTCAAGGGGAGCGCCACGCAGTGCGGGTCGCCATTACAAAGGCGGTGACAGCAAAAATACGTTGATCTGTTATCTCAAGGCTCAGGCCCAAGGGTCACCCGTTACGCGTTACGTGAGCGCGTTAGGGCCGATAGGGATTTCCCTTAGTCACTTTGCCTCTGAAGTTTTTTGTTGCTCGAAGAAAGTGACCTGCGTTAAATTGAACAATCGTGTGATTGGTTTGGATTACTTTTGTATTTTCCCCTTGCTATTTGAACACTACCTCGTTTAATATTTATTGGCCGTGAGGGCGATATTGAAGTAAACGGCGTTAACCCACAGCGCCAACCCTGATCGGCTAAAGTTAATGTGCGAGTGGATCCAACCAGCCACACGAGCCTAGCCTCACTTCCTGATCTGTTGTTGACGATTTCTCGCATAGAAATCATTTAAGTTCGAAGCACCCCACGTAGGGAGGACCCTATGTCAAACCAACCGACCTATATGCACAACCCGATCATCAGCAAAGGCGCGGCGCAAGAAAACGAATTGCTTGAGAAACTATTTACCATTCTCTTCAAGGTAATCAATGAAATTCCGTCAAGCGCCGAGAAGCGATCGAGCGATGGGGTTTTGCGTGCCCGCAAGCTGACCGCTGAGGCGTCGTTAAGGGCCGCCGCGATCTCCGGGGCGCTTGCATTGCCGACCGGACCCCTAGGATGGTTGACAATTCTGCCGGACCTCGCGGCCATCTGGCGGTTGCAAGCACAGCTCGTCGCCGATATCGGCGCCGTCTTCGGCAAGAGAGGGAAACTCACCGAAGAATCGATAATCTATTGTTTGTTCCGCCACGCCGCCGCGCAGGCCGTCCGCGATCTGGTGACACGCATGGGCGAGCGATTAGTGCTGCAATGTGTCTCGGTGCGGGTGGCTGAAAATGTTCTGCGCAGGATCGGCGTTAAGGTCGTTCACCGGGTCGCCCGTCGCGGACTCTGGCGACTGCTGCCGGCGATCGGCGCTCTCGCCGTCGCCGGATACGCCTATTACGACACCGAGCAGGTTGGCCAAACCGCCATTGAGTTCTTCACCCAGGATATCGAGCTCAAGTAGACAAAAAACGGCAGCATGGAGGGAGACCGATTCCCGGAGGGTTGCATGGACATTGCCGAAGCAAAGGAGTTTTTGAAAAACAATCATCGTGGCTGTCTGGTCACCCGTAAGAAGGACGGTTCCTTGCAGATGACGCTCGTCTCTCCGGTTCTCGGCGCGGACGGCAACGTGATCATCACTGCGCGGGACACGACCTACAAGGTCAAGAACATCGGGCGAAACCCGCAGATCTCCTTGCTGGTGTACGGCGAGAAATTCAACGGCTCGAATTATATCCAGATCGACGGTAAGGCCGAAGTCATTCCGCACCCGGAGGCCATGGGGATCGTGCTCGATTGGCACCGGAAAATTCGCGGTGAGCCGGCGAGTTGGGACGAGGTCCGCAAGAAGACCCTCGCTGAAGGGCGTATCGCAATCCGCGTCACGATTGAAAAAGTAGGCCCGCAGAATCGCACACGCGGAAGTTAAACAGAAACCCGATAAATTGCTGGCGAAGAGAGATCGAGTACCACAACCGTCAAGTCCCTGATGCATAGCAAGTCGTGCCCGGTTTCTTCCAGACAAAACTTCCGAAAATACGCGGACAGCCGTTCGCAAGCGCGCACTTCAGACTTCATGGTTTGAGTATCTAGTGTGGTGAGCCAGAAAATCGCGATATTAACTGACGGGTAAAGAACGTAACGAATAATTTAACGCACTTCTGGGTGAGGACAAAAAAATTCTTAGCAGGCCAATTAAACTTCTCGTCGGACATGGCATTATAATGCTATGCCCAGAGTCAATAGAGACCCGAGTCTGTTTGAAGTCTCGGCCAAAGTTCCAGATGGGTTTAGTTATCGCCAAAACTTTATCTCAGAGGCCGAAGAGCACGAACTTATTCAGGAGATTCAGAAACTTCACCTTACGCCGTTTAAATATTATCAATTTACGGGAAAGCGGCGCACAGCTAGTTTTGGCTGGCAGTACGAGTTCGGAGCAAGTGAAATCACAACAGCTCCAGACCCGCCGGCATTTCTCTTACCGGTCCGGACACGCGCCGGAAACCTGTTCAACATCGATCCGAACAGTTTAATTCAAACGTCCGTCATTGAATATTCTATTGGATCGCCGATTGGCTGGCACCGGGATATTCCGCATTTTGGCGTTGTGGTTGGCATTTCCCTTGGCGCAGCATGCCGGATGAGGTTTCGAAAATATAACCGCGGCCGATCGAAGAGCTTGGATCGTGATGAAATATTATCGATCGAACTACAACCGCGCTCAATTTATTTAATGGGCGGAGCTTCGCGAGAGATCTGGCAGCATTCAATTCCGCCGGTGAAGGAGCTTCGCTACTCGGTCATGATGCGGACTTTGCGCGCGAAGCCATGAGAGGCTGGTCAGATAGAGGGAGGTTCAGCAATGTTGTCGCGTCGCGAATTTCTCAAAAGCACGCTTGGCACAGGTGTCGCGCTGGCGGCAGGGTTCTCGCAAGAGGCGGCCGCTCAACCGGTGCGACGCCGACTCATCGTCGACGCGCAAGTTCACCTGTGGAAGGCCTCAACCCCAGACCGCCCGTGGGTTCCCGGCGCAAGGCCGCAGCTTCCGGAACCATTCACCATCGAGAGGCTGGTTCCCATGATGGACGAGGCGGGCGTCGATCGCGTCGTCGTCGTCCCGCCGACATTGGAAGGCGACCGACTCGACTATGCTCAGGAGGCGGTGAAACGATATCCCGGCCGCTTTGCCATCATGGGCCGCATTGCGCTCAACGATCCGACAACGGCTCGTCGCTTCCGACGTGGAGAGAACAGCCTGGTGTGCTCGGTATTCGGTTGAATATAGCTGGCGAGCAGGCCGCATGGCTTACGGACGGGACCGCGGACTGGTTCTGGCCGGCGGCCGAGAAGGCCGGCATTCCGGTCATGTTTCTCACCACCGGTCAGACGCACCAGTTCGCCCGCATCGCGGAGCGGCACTCGCGGCTCGTTCTCATCATTGACCATATGGGCGTGTCATCGGAGGCCGTGAGAAACAAGGCGATGGCGGCTGCAATCGACCAGTCGGTCGCGCTCGCCAAGTATCCAAACGTGTCCGTGAAGCTGTCGGCGGCGCCGGCCTTTTCGTCTGAGCCCTATCCGTTCCGCGACGTGACTCCTCATATCCGTCGCCTGTTCGATGCTTACGGGCCGCAGCGCTGCTATTGGGGAACCGACATGACCAATTCATTTGCCAAGGCCACTTACCGTCAGCGGATTACGCATTTCACCGAGGAATTGGACTTCCTGTCGGAGGACGACAAGGACTGGATCATGGGACGCGCGATTGTCACGTGCCTCGGATGGGCCTGATCAATAGACGCCCATCAAGGCGCGTACGCGCGGTCAAGCATAGCTACAACAAAGAATGAGATCGAGTTAACGGTTGTGTCGAGAATACTCTGTGTCAACGACTTGGTTGGTATTCCACAAGCCAGACACACGAAGCAAGAGCTGCCATGGCTTGATCACGCGTGAGCTATAGTCTTCCTCATCGCGGATCTCGTACCGATCCTGCATCAGAGTTTAATTTTAGCGCCAGTTCCACCAGCTGTAAGGGTTCCACCAGCTGCGGTTGTCGCGGTCGCGGTCCCGGTCGCCGTAGCGCCACTCGTATTCACGAAGGTCTCGGTTGAGCTCGCGGCGGTCTTGCCCAACCTCCCACCGGCTGTCTCGCAAATTGTCCCGCGACTCACGGATTTCCGCCTTATCCCGAGCGAGTTCTTCGACGCCGGCTCCCGAT
>DASXSW010000154.1:0-4652 GCA_036505755.1 Binatia bacterium
GCCCCGGACCCGCCACAACGAGAATGCGGCCGTTTTCCCGCCGGACTGTCTTCATCGCTGCGGCGATTTCCTGAATGAGTAATCCTTTGGGCTGCTCGGTTGAAACCGCGCTCGACATGAACTCGAAACCGGCGCGCGGAATTTGCCGTTCGACGGGTTGAATTCTTACACCGTGATGACCGACGACGACCAAAGTACCCTTCTTGACGCGATGGATTGGAATACATTCGGCCCGCATCGCTTCTATGTCTACGCCGATGCCACAGTCCATTTCGCTGCGTTCAACCTCAACCCAACGACCATCGACGCTTACCCAGGTTAACAAATTGGTCGTCGAGTAAAATCGATCAGGGAAGACGCCGTCCGCAGGCGCGGCTTCAAGCTGCGCCGATTCCAGTTCGTCGTTCAAGGGAAGCGCACCGTGTTCCTTTAGTTTGGCTAATACGTGGTCAAGTAGTTCGGGTGTTGGGGCATCGATCTGGACACGCGCATAGCTGCGATCCGCCCGGCGCTGACCGACCTTGATGTCAAGAATTTCAAACTCGGCACCGAGGTTAATGATAATGTCCAGGACCTTGGGAAGGATCAGGGAATCGATGATATGACCGGAAATCTCAACGATGCTCCGCGCCATACAAACCTCTCTTTCCCGTCAATTCTAATCGCCGTGGATTTCGTACACAAGATGTTTTTTGGTTAGCCTGGCGCCGTTCCTCACTTGTTTGTTTTCAAAGTCCCGCCACTCGATCAGGGTCGCCGTGCGCCCCCTCGTCGCAGTGCATTTGATTCGCTGTGCTCCAAAAAGACAGAAAGTCCAGTTGTAAAAGTCTGACCGCACTGCAACACTGACATATCCAGAGGGGCTGCGGCGATAAACGCATGATCATTCATCTCATAGACGGCACGTACGAGCTGTTCCGTCACTTCTACGGCCTTCGCCGCTTCAACAAAGGCGAGGATCGGCCGTTCGGTGCCGTGATCGGCGTCCTGCAGACAGTCTTGCAGATGATCGAGACTGGAGCGACTCACGTTGGTGTGGCGACTGATCACGTCATCGAGTCCTTCCGCAATCGTATCTGGTCCGGCTACAAGACCGGGGATGGCATCGAGCACGCACTCCTCGCACAATTCCACCCGCTCGAAGAAGCACTCAGCGCTATGGGTGTGGCTCTATGGCCCATGACCGAGCTGGAGGCTGACGACGCGCTCGCCTCCGCGGCGCAGATCGCAACCGAAAACGATGGCGTAGAGAAAGTCTGCATCTGGACACCCGACAAGGACCTGGCGCAATGCGTGCGCGGCAACCGCGTCGTGCAGGTTGACCGCAGAAGTCAGAAGATCCGCAATGCAGACGGAGTTCGCGAGAAGTTCGGGGTGGAGCCCGTCTTGATTCCCGATTTCCTCGCCCTCGTCGGCGACGCCGCAGACGGCTATCCCGGCATTCCGGGGATCGGTCCGATCAATGCAGCACGTCTCCTGAACCGACACGGCATCATCGAGGGCTTTCCACCGGCGGTACTGGGAGACAGTCGCGAGCTGGCGCTACTATTCAAGGATCTTGCAACACTCAGGACTGACGCGCGCCTCTTCCGCGATGTGGACGAGCTGCGCTGGCGCGGTCCCACCGAGGCGTTCACCGCGTGTGCGGAGCGCTTGGGAGAGGCTCGGCTACTGGACCGCAGCCTCAAGGCACAAAAAATAATTCAAAAGCAAGCGTTCGGTGTCAGGCAAACTAATTGACCTATTCGCGAACAACAAAAGAGCAAAAAGGGATTGGCTCACCCTATTTCCGTTCTCTCTTCTTGACGCGCCGATTGTTGCGGATATGTGCAATTGAGCAAACATGCAAATTTCATTGTGATCGAGAGTCATGGCGCTGAACGGCCGACAAGAATGCAGATTTGGAGAAGGCGAATTGAGATGCCGGTTGGATTCAATTGTTGAGATATCCTTGTGTGTTGTTTTTAAGTCCAGACTCAGGCCTGATCATCTCCGATTCCGTTCTGAGGATCATCTGCAGCCGCGGATCCGCAGGAGGCTCCGAACCAATTGTGTCAGGCACGGCGGAAGGCATGGCTAATGACGATGGATCAACGAATGTTTCATGACAACACTCCAGGCCGATAGGCCGGTTTCACTGACTGTCCGGTTGGGCAGTCGCCGGCTGGGGAATTTGCTCTTTTGAATTCATTTGCGATACTTGGGCGCCGATCTTTCCCGAGTAGATGATGAACTTGAACGGATTGAATTCCTGATATTTCTCCATGAGCTTCAGGTAAGTTAACCGCGTAACTTCATCGAGGGACTTGCTTCCTGCGAATCTGTCCTTGGTCCATTCGAGCGTGGTCGCCGCGAGCTCGTACTTCCCATCCGCGATCATGTGCTCTATAGCGTTGACGAGCTGTCGCTCCGACACGCCAAGGTAGTCGATTAAGATGGAGCCCCGATCAGCGCGGCTAAGATAATCAACGCCTTGCAGATCCGGCTGCCAGTAGCCGACATTTTGGTCGTAGATTCGATTGATGACGTTTTCGCGCATCACGATATACGGCAGGTGAGCGTCCGGGTCGCCGCTGAGAAGCCCGGGAGGAATGAGATTGGCCTGCTGAATCGACGCCCGTTCCTCTCCCCGCCGAATTGCCGCCAGGACTTGCTCACGCAGCCATGCGAGATGGGTCTTCAGATTTCCCAGCATGCGTGGAGATGCGAATAGACGGGTCAACGGCTCGTGACCGTGAAGCAAATACCGCGGATTTTTCTGCGCCACGATATCGATTGCATCGAGCAACCCGTTCAGGTTTCCCTCTTCAACAAAGGGGGCGCCAAGATAGGGCATGATGAAGTCACCGACAAACATCACGCCGTAATCGGGAAGATGAATGAAAAGCGCATCGTTGGTTTCTCCGCCTTGCACCGGGATGAATTCGATTCGCGTTCCGCCGATCTTTAGCTCCGTACGGCGATCGATCGTGACGTCGGGTTTGAAACCCCGAACATCTTCCAAATTGAACCGGCTGCCGAAGAAACGCTGGCCGAAAAGACCGGGAGCGTTGAGCACTATAGAGAGCTCTTCGTGGTAGTTCTCTCGGGCATAGAACTTCAGGCGAGGATTGAGGCTGCGGAAGTACTTGTGCCCTCCGACGTGGTCCCAGTGGGCATGCGTAATCAGAACCGCTGTCAGTTCGGGCAATCGAGGCGCATACGCGCGAAGGGCTTCGTAGGCCGATTGTGCGGAATCAGGTCGCGTGCCGGCATCAATACCGATCAACTCGCGCCCGTCATCCGAAACCACAAAGTAGTATTCGGTGAACTCGTAGCCTGACAACGCGTACACTTTGCCCGGCACTATCTCCGCGATGCGTTTTGGAGAAAACGTATGCCCGGTTGCTAAATCCTCGGCAAAAGGCGTCGTGAGCGTGACGGGCTTCCCGAAGTCTGCATATCCGCTAAGGCGTAGATACTCCTGCGCCTGTGCTGTGCGGCCGTCCATTCGGTATAAGTCCGCAAGCCGAAAATAGACTTCTCTTAACCATCCGGCATGGGGTGCTTTATCAGAATTCTCGATACACCAAGTGAGATCAGCTGCCGCCGCCGTCCTCTGATTAAAGATGGCGGGAAGTTGGGCATAGACCATCCCTGATATCCATCGGACAACAAAAATCTGTCCACCGGATAACTGTTTTGCCTGTTCTAAGATCCCGATCGTTTCTCTGACCCATCCGATTCTGCTAAAGAATGGCACCGTGTTCGAATGTCCGGCTCGTAACAGTCCGATCGCAGCGAGATAGAGCGACTTCTGGCCGTCCGATAGGCGCGGTTCGAACTCTTTCATGAGAGTTGAGAAAAACTCGACGCCGTCACGGTGCATATTGGCATTCGCGTACTGGCCCATCAACAAAAAGAGCAGCTGAGGGTCCCGCGGCGGCTGCGCGCGATTTACGGCTTTGAAGTAATCGAGCTCAGGTCGGCGCGTGGTGGCGGGAGAAGAAACACTGCTTCCTCCAGCAGCAAGCGATCCCAGCAAAGCACCACCTATAAGCAGCGGGAACAACCAGCGAACGAAGCCTTTCATGAGTGACCTTCCTTCCTTGACTGGCATAGGAAACCGTTTAGGTACCTTTTATGTAGTTACTATACTTTTAGTAGTTAATTGCAAATCTGATGTCAATAGGCTAAATTGATTTTATGGCAAGGTCGTACCGACAGAAGAATTGTCCCGTTGCTCGGGCGCTGGACATTATCGGCGAGCGCTGGACAATCTTATTGCTGCGAGATTTGTTTCTGCAGGGACCAAGGAAATTTCAGGATTTTCAGGAATCGCTGGCAGGCGTTGCTCCGAATACCCTGTCAACGCGGTTGAAAGCCATGGAAGAACACGGCCTGATCGCCCGGCGGGTTTACAGCGATCATCCGCCCAGACTTGAGTATCACCTCACCGAAAAGGGAAAGAGCCTAGGCCCGGTGCTGAAAGCGTTACGGGAATGGGGACGGCATCACAGCTGATTGCAAACAGGCAAATTCGGCAAGTCACAGATCTAATCTTATCAGAGGGGAAACGATCGCCCCAATAGTATTGTGGGCGATTAAGGTCACCTTTGACTAGAATTGCGAGCAAAGCGCCAGCGGCTACGAACGTCTGCCTTCCGTTCCGT
>DASXSW010000155.1:0-4464 GCA_036505755.1 Binatia bacterium
CGACGGTCCGAACATTGGGCAAGACGTTGTTCATAACGGCACTTATTTGACGAATTTAAGAATCAGTTGATAGACGAGTTGGCGGTCGAAATCGGAGCAGTAAGGATCCCTGAAGTACGTAAAGTTTCCCGTTTCATAGCACAAATACCCGCACGGCGGCAATTAACTTATCGACTGGAAAAGCAAAGACAATGCCAGTAGCCAATGCAATAGCGAAGAACTAGGAATGTCGGACAGATAGTCGAAAATCGACGTCCCCCAAGGGGTAGCACGCCTGTCAGAATTGCCTTACTGGATTGTCGTTTCCGTTATTCCGCAAGCTAGCGAAGACTGAAAGCCTCACGCAACTCTGCCAACGAGCTGTGACTGCTTAGGTTGCGCAATACTGCTAGGGTGGGAGGCATCATTGGAAATTTGCCGCTCTGCGAACGTTCGAGCGCTTCTGTGGGAGAGATCCAAAGGCTTTCCGCTACCTCTTCGGAGGCGTGGAGCGGGCTTTGGTCGGGCGGTAAAGCGGCGAGATAGAAACGTGTATCAAAGCGGACCAGATAGGTTTCGGGCGTGATGCGATGATAAAAATAAGCCAGCGGAGAAACGTCACAGCAAAGCTGCTCCGACAGAAGGAGAGTGGGCAAATCGATTTTACCCTGCTGCAGAGCCGACCGTCTTTCACCTAAACGCGCCAAAACTTCTTGCTGTACCAGATCCGTCACGGCGCCATCTCGTGGCAAAAAAAAATGAATTCCTACTTCCTCGAATAGTTCTCGTACGGCCGCCACAAAATACCCAAGGCAGAGTTCCGGATCAAGCTCGACACCGAGCTTTTCCTGCGCTGCACTCGGGGTTAAGCCACAGGTCAAACCCATCATCTCTGCCGACCAGTCGCTCCTCTCCACTCTTCCGCCCGGAAAGACATAAACACCTGGGTAAGCATCCATCTTTTCCGGCCGTCGGTTCATAAGAATTTCGAACCTGCCGTTAGAGTCAGGCCGAACCAACACGACCGTCGAGGCAGGATGAGGGGTTGCGGATTGCGCCATTTGCTTCAGCTTCAGTTTAGCGGAATGAACACTCGAATCATGGAGCCTTGACCTCCGGCCTATGAACCGTCAGTTGCGCGGCGACGGTTTCCCGATGTGAATATGCGCCCCCGTCGCTGCTCCGGGGACAGCGTTCCTAAAAGCGATAAATGGAATTCCCGCTTGGCGAAGAAAACTCAACAAGGATTGCCCTTCCTTACTGTCTGGGTGGAGCGCCACGTCCATTGCGTTGCGATGATCCAATCGCAAGCGGTCGTGCGTCGCTGTCTGACCCAAGGCGCTGATCGGCAGTGCCCGACCAAAAGTCTGGACAAAAAACGTTTCGATTTTTTGCGCGTCTCCGAGCGACCACAACGCTCCGCCGTTGAAGCGAAGAAGCGTGCTGGTCTCGCTATAGCCTCCGACGGCGAGCCCTGGCAAGCGCAGTAGCTCATCGCGCATCGTATACTCAGTAATCGCCATGTCGGTTTCGGCAAGCCACCGCTTGTCTTCGTCCACCCGTAACATCGCCTCTGCCAGAGCCTGTTCGGCTTTCAGCACTTCGTTGCGCGCAATCAAACCCTGGTAATAAAGCTCGCGACGGCGGTTGTACTCTTCCAAAAGGCGCTGTCGTTCTGTTTCGTGCAGCGCCAAAAGCTTCGCCGCTCCCGCCCGGGTTTCTTTAATCTTTTGGATAACGTCGGCACGCGACCGCGTCAGTTCCGACTCAGTCGGACTGACGCGCCGACTCCCAGGTGTGCGAAGCGGCGAGCTCTTGTGATTCTCCTGTGCGCTAGCTGCGCTGAGATAAAGCAGCAGTGCTGCAATGAAAGTCACTAAACTTGTGAACCTAGGAAAAATCAGCGTCGCATTTCTCCAGCCTTGGAGAATTCGCCAGAGTTTATGAATTAAGATCTCGGTGGTCAAGACGCATCGGCCGCTTACGAACAGTCGTCGTTACCATAATGGTTGTGGCGTGAATCATGGCGAGCTAGTATCGCCGTGTGAAGCCTCCGTTGATCATCACTGGTTTCGTCGGCATGGGGCTCTTTTTCCTGTCAACGCTTGGTATTTTCGCGGCAGACACAGCCGCCCTTCCTGACGTCATCGAGAAGATCAAACCAGCGGTTGTCGCGGTTGGCGCGTTTCAGAAAACACGCCGTCCGCCCTCGATTTTTCGCGGCACGGGTTTCGTGATCGCGGACGGTCTCCACGTCGTCACCAACGCCCACGTTGTGCCGGAGAAGGTCGATACCGAAAGAAAAGAAGTGGTCGCCGTTTTTGTCGGTAAGGCAAGTCTCATCGAAGTACGTGAAGCTACGAAAGTCGCCGAGGATCGCGATCATGATTTGGCGCTACTCAGAATTACTGGTCGCCCGATCCCCGCAATGACACTAGGCGACTCTAACCGGGTCCGGGAGGGAGAAATCTATGCTTTCACCGGGTTTCCGATCGGCATGGTTCTCGGGCTAAATGCCGTCACGCATCGAGGAATCGTTTCCGCGATCACTCCGATAGTCATTCCGCAGCTCACCGCACAGCTTTTGGAAAAGAAAATCATTGGCCGGCTCACGGCGCCGTACAATGTTTTTCAACTCGACGCCACGGCTTACCCTGGCAACAGCGGCAGCCCGCTCTATCATCCCGACACCGGACAAGTGGTGGGAATCATCAATAAAGTATTCATCCAGGAGAGTAAGGAGACAGTTATTCAAAAACCTAGCGGGATTTCCTACGCGATCCCGATTAATCACTTACAAGAGCTCTTAAAGAAAACCCGCCTGGAATAGCAAGCAGTGCAAAAGACCTCATTCGCAACGGCTCCGAATCCGAGCAGAAACTTCGTGCCGATAATTCGATTTCAGAGGACAAAAGGAGGCGTGGGGAGAACTCTCCACGCTCTTTGTTAACCAATAAAAAGTCCGCGCCGCGAGGCAAATTGAGCTAGGCAGAGCAGGAAAACGGCGAAGTCACACAATCCATGACCTTGGGCCCAAAAATTACCCAGAAATCGGTACCAGGGTATCATCAGAACGCCCCAAATGTTGGCCCCAGTCGGAGAAGTGGGCCAAAAAGCCCGGGTTGGTAACAAGACTGACTTTTAAACCCACAATCGGGAGAACAATTTTAGGCAATACAGAAAAACAATTTCTATTTTGCCGCAGTGACGTGGCTATAAATCACCCGCGCGTTGGGCTCTTATCCCTCGATCAAGCACATGAGTCCTTGATTTCTTAGCGCGCGAGTCGCGCCGATGGCTTGCCGATATGAATATGCGGTCCAGTGGAGGCGCCGGGGACGGCGCTTCGGAAGGCAATGAAAGGAATACCCGCACTGCGGAGCTCCTTGATGAGCGCCTTGCCTTCGGCGCTGTCAGGATGAACTGCGACATCCATGGCGTCGCGATGGTCGAACCCGAGGTGGTTGTGGGTTTCTGATTGGCCCTTCGCGGCGATCGGGAGACTGCGGCCAAATGATTTGGAGAAGAATCTTTCGACGCGCGAGGCTTCCTTGAGAGACCATTTGAAACCGCCGTTGAAGCGCGCCAACTCTGCAGTTTCGCTATAACCGTTGACGGGTAGCACCGGCATGCGCAAGACTTTCTCGCCTAACACCGCCTCGGTGATCGCAATATCAGTCTCGACGACCGACTCTCGTATTGCATGGAGCCGCGTGAGCGCGGCGATGAACGACCGTTCGGCCTCAAGCACTTGATCCTTGGAAATCCGGCCGTCTTGGAAGAGCTGGCGCCGCCTGATGACCTCGGCCCGAAGCGCTGATTGGTCTCTTTCGTAGCCGGCCAAGAGCTTTCGATCCTGCGCTAGCGATGATTTCATCGTTTCCATGGAACTAGACTCAGTGATCGCACCGCCGGACAGGTTATGAGTCGGCTGCTTGGTTTGCCGATTCCAGCCGCCGAGCATAAAAAAGGTGACGAAAACGACTGGGAGCATGGCTGCTGCCACCAGTAAAGTCCAGGACTTGCTTACTTCTGCGAACATGAGGCCCAAAGTCTAGGGGCTTACGGGCGCGGGGTCAAGGCAAAAAAATGGCCCGTACCGGCAGGCCACTAACCAACCGAAAGTAACTGAGTCGATCCGACGCGTGAACCCTCGGAGCCGTTATTTAACGATTCTCCCGATGCTAGACCGACGCCAACAGACCGCGCTGAATTAGGTCTTGCGCCATTTTCACCTTGTAGACGTTATCCTTGAGCGGTTTGGCACCTTCGAGAGCAATCGCGCCAGCTTGCTTGGCGCTGGCTTCATCCATTCTTTTACCGCGGAGAAATTCTTCCGCTTTCGCCGCGCGCCACGGGATCGGTGCGACTCCGCCCATAACTACGCGCGCATCGCGCACTGTGCCGGCATTACTCTCGACAATCGTTGCCACTGCGACGATGGCATGATCCCACGCGAGCCGCTCACGGACCTTATGGTAAAAA
>DASXSW010000156.1:0-8377 GCA_036505755.1 Binatia bacterium
AAGGCAAAGAAAATGAAAAGCCCGGGAAGAAAAACCTGCAGAGGCGCGATGAAAATATTCGTCGCCGCGTTGGTGAGTAAGTTGCCCCAACTGGGTGTCGGCGGCTGAATGCCAAGGCCCAAGAAGCTCAAGGTCGTTTCAGCACGAATCGCCGCGCCTGCATCGAGCGTCGCGGCGACGATCAGTGGTGCGAGGGAATTGGGCAGCAGGTGGCGCAGCATCACGCGCCAACGAGAGGCTCCGAGGCATCGCGCGGCGAGCACGAATTCCTGCTCGCGGAAAGACAGCACGGCGCTACGCGCCAAACGAGCGGCATTGGTCCATTCCAGCGCGACGAGAATGATGATGATGTTCAACAAGCCCGGCCCGGCCAACTTCGAAAGCACCAGCAGTAACACGATTCGCGGGATAGTGTAGATGGTATCGACGAGGCGCATGAGCGCATTATCTAAAACTCCCCCGACGTAACCGGCGAGGATTCCGATGAGCCCGCCGAGAATCACCGTACTGATTCCAACAATCAAACCCACGGTCAGTGAAACCCTTCCCCCGTGCATGATGCGCACCCAGGTATCTCGTCCCAACTCATCCGTGCCAAACCAGTGCTTCCAGGACGGCATGTGCATGCGTTCCGACAAGGAGACTTCATCGAGTTGGAAGGGAACCATGAATGGCCCGGCGATAACAAAAAAAAGCAAGAACATGAAGAAAAAGAAGCCGACGTAGGCAACGCGGTGCTTCCTGAAGCGGCGCCAGACAACCGGCCAATAGCCGGCCTGAGCCGGAGACGCGTTCGTCAATTCAGCTTTGATAGCGAATTCTTGGGTCGAGCCAGCCATAGATGATGTCCGCCAACAGATTAAAGAAAATTACAGTCACCGCGATGATCATCACCACGGTCATAGCCACCACGTAGTCGTTCCCCATGATCGAAGTAAACAGCAGCCGGCCCATGCCGGGATAAGCGAAAACGGTTTCCACGACCGCGGAGCCTCCGACGACCCGCGGCATGGTAACGGCAATAATCGTCACCACGGGAATGAGCGCGTTCTTCAGCGCATGACGTCCGATGACCACTCTTTCGCTCAGTCCTTTGGCCCGCGCCGTGGTCAAGTAATCCTGACGCAGCACTTCCAACAAACTCGAGCGCATGAAGCGCTGCACTTGGATAATCTCGGAGATCGCCAGCACCGACACCGGCAAGATCAAATGCTTGATCCAGTCGACCATCGCCTCCCAACTGCCGGGCGTAAGATCAGAGCTGACCATGCCGGATGTCGGCAACCAACCGAGTTTAACGGAGAAGACAATGATCAACATGAGGCCGAGCCAAAACGCCGGAACCGAGTAGGAAATAAAGGTGATCGCAGTGAGAATGTAATCGCCGATCGAATATTGGCGGACGGCGGAAAAAATACCCAACAGGATCGCCACCACTTTGCCGATCACGACTGCAGTGATGGTGAGCACCAAAGTGTTTTTTAACGCTGGAAGAATAATATCGACGACCGGCTGGCCGTACTCGCGAGAGTAGCCGGGGTTGAGCTGAATCAACTGCCAGAGCCACTTCCAATACTGAATATATACAGGGTCATCCAGGCCGTAGAGCTTGCGTAACCGCTCATAATCTTGTGGACGCAAATTAGGAACATCTTCAAGCATCCGATAGAGCGGATCGCCCGGCATGAGATAAAGCAAAAGATAAATAAAGGCCGAAATGAAGAAGAGCAGCGGCACTAGTTGAAACATTCGGCGGGTCAAATAATGGAACATGGGAAGCTATCGTCTTTTCCTTGATTGCGCGACGCCTTTACGTGAGAAGCGTATTGTTCAACCGCTTGCCCAGTTCAACGGATTAAACAGTTTGAATGGCTTGAACTTTTTGGAGTGAACATTTGAACGACTGTTTTCTCAAACCTTGTCCCACCGGTGCATATTCCACGTGTTCATGTTCTGCCCCCCGCTTTCAATCCGGGGAGTCACGCCCGTCAACCCTTTTCGGATGGCGAGCCATTCCAGCCGGTAGTAAAGCGGCAGATATGGCAGGTCGCGGGTAAACAGCTTGACGAATTCCACTTGTAGCTCAGTGGCTCGCGCTTCAGGAATAATCGTGTTCAATTCGTCCATGATCGCGTCCGCCCGAGCATTTCGCCATAGCGAGACCGATTCGGACGCCCAGCGATTTTCCGCAGTGGGGGTGCCGGCGCTGTGGAAACGCTCCGCCCATTCTTCAACGACGAGATTTTGCCCGCCGAGCGCGGCACCCGGCCAGCGGTTGCGATATTCCTCAGAGTTGAAGACACGCGGCGGCAAGTTCTTGATCTGAGCTCGCACACCGATCCTCTTCCAGTAGTCAACGATGATCGCCTGTGCCTGTTCGTCCTCGCGGCTCCCAGCCTCGGTGCGGAACTCGAACTCCATGCGTTCGCCCTTGCTGTTCGCCAATACTCCGTCTGATCCAAGCGTAAATCCCGCGTCACTCAAAAGCTGCTTTGCCTTGTCCACGTTGTACTCGTATTTCATTGCCGCGGCATCCGCCCGCTTGTACGCCTTGCGGAACGGCGACAGCGGAAAGTGAATGATGGGCGCCACACCCCGGAAGACATTATTCACCATGCTGTTGCGGTCGATGGCGTGGAGCAGCGCGCGTTTGACCCTAACATCTTTAAAGAGCGGATTAGTTCCGCTCAGATTCACCCAGCGAAAAGTAATCGGTCTGATGCTGATCGTTCCCAACCCTTTTGCCTCCCACTGCTCCTTCAAGACTATGGCGCCGTCGAAGGAAAGCGTATCACGCAAAGCCAAATCGACTTCTCCAGCCAGCATCGCCGAAAGCGCCGTATTGCTATCCTCCACGACTTTGTAGGTAATCCGATCGATCTTCGGTTTTCCCAAGGCATAATAGGGATTGGCTTCGACTTCGATCTGCGCGCCGCCACCCCAGTCAACGAGACGGTAGGGTCCCGTGCCGATGAACTTTTGGTTCCAGTAAGCATCGCGGGTCAAAGCTTTGATATCGCCCGCTTGAAAAGCGTCCTGCAAGATATGCCTGGGCCAGGCGCGCAGTTGCTGCTTCTGAATCGCATAGGCCTCGTTGTACAACCCCTTCCAGTGAATCGCGATGGTACGGTCGTCGGGAGTTTCGATTTTCTCGACCAGGTCGGGCACCAGCCGATCGCGCAGCGGAAATTCCGGATGGCGGTGCACCTCCCAGCCGAATTTGAAGTCGTGGGAGGTGTGGGGTTTGCCATCGTGCCATCTCAAGCCCGATCGTAAACGATATGTAGTCACCATCGTTTTCTTTTGTCTGTCGATCTTCCAGGTTCCCTTCTTGACGGACGGAAGTTCCTCGGCAAGCCACGGGAAGCGCTCCAACGTGACGGGGTCCTGTCCCGCGAGGCCCGCGTCCACCAAACCTGTGAGCTCGGTATCCGAGCGGCCATGGTTGGCGAAGCCGGCGGTGCGGCGGCCTCCCATTATGACAATTCGCTTCTGGCCAACCTGTGCTGCCGCTGCCGGGCGCGCCCAAGCGGAAAGACCAATGCCCGTCGCCGCCATCGCCGAACCCAACACGAATTGTCGTCTCGTGAGCGCTTGAATCTTGCGGCTCGTCATAATGACTTCCTTTTCAAATTCGAGGGCGCTAGCGCAATTTCTTACCACCGAAACGGGGACAGGCAACTTTTTCGGCGACTGCTTTGTTGGGGACTGGCTGCTTTTTTGCCTTTCAAAAAGCTGCCTGTCCCCATGACCGCTGATCGAAAAAGTAGCCAGTCCCCTCCCCTGATTCACTTTGGTTGCGGCACAGTCGGCTAGGTTCTTTGTGGTTAATTCTCTTGTTCTCCGCCAACTAGACTAAGCCGAGACCGGCAGGACGATGCACGCATGAGGTTCGAATTGCAAGAAAACCTCTTCTGCCTGGCTCAAATCACTGGTTGGCGGCAGCTTTGCGCGCACAATTTGCTCGCCGACGCGAATCTGACAATCGATAAAATCACCGAGAAAAACGCTTTTCTCTACCTTTCCCCGCAAAAGGTTGGCTGCATTTCCTCGCATTTCCGCTGAGACAAGGAAACTTTCCGGCCTGATCGCCACTAACGCTTCGGCTCCACTCGGGATGGTAGCAGGCAAAACACAGCGAAATTCACCCTGTGGCGTTTTGACCGTTCCCAATCCGTTACGCGAGCTTTCCAAAACCCTGCCTTCAAAAAAATTCACCTGGCCGATAAACTGGGCGACGAATTTGGCGTTGGGTTGGAGATAAAGTTCCCTCGGGCTGGCCTCCTGAAGAATTTTCCCGCCGAACATCACGGCAACCCGATCCGACATCGCCAAGGCCTCGGCTTGATCATGGGTCACATAAACAGCCGTGATGCCAACCCGCTGCAGCAATTCTTTGATTTCGAGTCTGAGCTCCTCGCGGAGCTTGGCGTCCAAATTGCTCAGAGGCTCATCCAACAGCAACACTTGCGGCTTCGACACCAGCGCACGCGCCAGGGCGACTCGCTGCTGTTGCCCGCCGCTTAGATAGGGCGCCGGCCGGTGCGCTAGATCTTTCATTTGCACAAGCGCGAGCGCTTCCATGACCAGTCGCTCCCGCTCGTTCTTCCGCACCTTTTGCTGCTTCAACGGAAAGGCCACGTTGTTGAAAACCGTCATGTGAGGCCAAATCGCGTAGGATTGAAACACCATGCCGATGGGCCTTTCGTTTGGCGGCAGAAAAACCGTCGGAGACGATACGATTCGGTCGCCGATTCTGATCTCGCCATGATCCGGGCGCTCCAAACCCGCCAGGCACCTAAGCGTCGTGCTCTTGCCGCATCCGCTCGGGCCGAGCAGCGTGTAAAATTGACCCGGCTCGACCTCAAAACTAAGATCCTGGATCGCGTCGACCTTTCCGTCGATGGTCTGAAACGTCTTACCCAGGCCGGCTACATTGACTCGCATTTGTTACGCTACCTTTCCTGAGCGCTTACGCGCAGGATGAATCGGCGCATGATAAGCGTCAGCGGGATCAAAACGGCGATCAGCAAGACGCCCAGCGCCGATGCAGTGGATATTAGTCCGCGATCCCAAAATTCCCATAGGGAAACGGCAAAAACCTCGTTGCTCTTGCTCGACAACATCAGTGGAATGGAAAATCCCCGCAACACGTGGACCGCCACCCAAACCCAGCCAGCGGCAAAGGCCGGAAACAGCAGCGGCAAAGTGATCGCAAGCAAAGTACGCGTGGGAGTAGCGCCGCAAACGTAGGCAGCCTGCTCCAACTCTTTTTGTACCTGAATGATCGCGCTATTCATCAGCCGGGTCGCAAAGGCGATGTAGCTTACGATGAACCCCATCGCGAGAATCCAAAGCGTGCCGTAGATGCCGAGATATTTTAGGGGCGGACTGAGATAGGCCATCATCAAGGCCAAAGCGATGACAATTCCCGGCACGGCATGAGGAAAAAATGTTACCGCGTCGAGCGCGCCCCTGCCGCTCAATTCCGTGCGCACGATTACCCATGAAACGAAGAAGGCAAGTAGCATGGTCGCCGTCGCTGCGATGACCATTAGCAGGAGAGTGTTCCAGACAATCGAGCCGAGCTTGGGCATCGCAAATATTTGCAGGTAGTTGGCGAGCGAAACCAGGCTCAAAGCTTCGTAGGATGGAATGCGATAACTCGGCAGCAGAGACGCCCAAAACAAAATGACGAACGGCGCGCCGACCGTGACGATAAAGTAGAAGACAAACATGCCGAGAGCCGGATAGCGCCATTTCCCAATAGAAATTACCCGCGGGCGGAAGCCTTTCCCCGTGATAGTCGAATAGCGCTCCGAATAGCGGACTATTCGTCGGTACCCAAACAGCAAGACGAGCATCAAAATCATATAAACCACGCCAAACACAGCGCCCAGGCCGTAGTCCAGCGGCGCCTGAAGACGGGTGGTGAAATAGATCAAAGTGCTCAAAACAAAAATGCCCCCTGGAAGCCCGATCGCCAGCGGCCCTTCGAACGATTCCATGCTGGAGATGAAAGAATAGATGGCGGCGCTAAGAACGGCGGGCATCAAGGCAGGCAGCGTAACCTGAAAGAACGCGGCCCGTCCGTTAGCCTTAGCGACGCGCGCCGCTTCCTCCATCGTCGGATCCATCATGCGAAATGCGCCCACGACCATCAGAAAAACCGTTGTCACTCCGCGAAGACCGTCAAGAAAGATCAGTCCACCGATGGAGTAAATGTTTAGAGGCCCTTCGGTCAGCGGAAAACCGAGCGGTTCAAAGACGCTCCGTAGGATAATATTCAAAACCCCGGTCTTAGGGGCCAGCAGGAGCGCCCACCCGAGGGCAAAAAGAACGCCGGGAATCGCCATCGGAATGAGAATCAAAGCCCAAGCGAGGTTGCGCAGCGGCATATCCGTTCGCTCGATCAGCCACGCGAACAACACGGCGATCCCGAGAGTGAGCAGGGTGCCAATAGCCGAGATAACAATCGTTGTCCCCAGGGCCTGATAAAAGAGCGGCATCGAGTAGGCCGCGACATAATTCTGCAGCGTCCAACCTTCCGGAATCGCCGGATGACCAGACTGAAAACTGCTGATGAGTAACCGCGCAAGAGGAATGATGATCAGAAAAAGCAAGAAGCCCGTCAAGGCGAACGGAATAAAGTTTCCCCGGAAACGCCGGAGAATTTGGGCATTGAAACGAGGGATCGCAATCGTTCTGGTTCCGTTCATGGTTTATCCATTTTCAAATTGACTCGTGCCATACCGCTGGGAAAATTCCCAACCACGACGTACACGAAGGCCACGAAGGTTTTCCCGGAGGGCACGGCACGCCGTGCCTTACACTTTGCATTTTCTGCGTCCTCTGCGGCTATATCCTTTTCCTCGTGCTCTTCGTCACTTTCGTGGTGAAATTTTTTTTCGATGAATCGCGCCCTATTTGTGATCTTTGTACCCTCTGTGGTTAAATTTTCTTCCGCGTCAATTCTTCGCCTTGGGGAATCCCCAGGCCGCGGTAATCTTCCGCGCCATATCGGCTTCGTGCTGCAGCGCATCCCAACTTTCAAAAACAATTTTGGCATTATGTTTCTTGACCAGCTCCGCGGCCTCGGTTCCTGGGACAAAGGGAGAGCTTCTACCCTCTAAGTCCATGTTTTTCTGCCCTTCCGGTGTCACCAACCAGCCGGTCAATACCAATGCCGCGTTTGGCGACTTGGCGCCTTTCATGATCGCCATCGCTTCGCCGATTTGGAACGGAAGATCGGAGGGCACAGCATAGGCGATCTTAGCCTTGGGGTCCCTCATCACCACACTTTTCAAGGAGTGGTAAGCCATCCCACAGATCATTGGATACTCGCCGATGGCCACCTGGGTGAGCGCTCCCGATTGGCTGCTTTTCCAGACCGGTTGATTGTCTTTGAGCGCGCGGGCGAAGGCGATGGCCTTTTCTTCACCCCAACCGGCGGCGAGGCCGGTGAACGTTCGGGGACGGGTTAAGACCACAAACTTTCCTTTCCAGTAAGGATCCAGACAGTCGTCCCATTTTTTGGGAACTTTCTCCTTCGGTACGAGCGACGGATTGTAGGCGATGATGTAGGTGCTAAATCCACTGACCGCGAAGTAACCGTCGGGACTGAAATGCACATCCCTCACGTTCGGAAATAATTTCCGCCAGGCGATGGGACCGGTCATTACGCCGGCTTTAACATAATTATTGCGCAATTCCCCCGATACATTGACCAGGTCGTGCTCGACAACTCCCGCCAAAGCTTCATTCAGGATGCGCTCGCGAGTTTCGATGCCGCTAATGCGGTCGGTGGTAACCTTGATCGCTGGATACTTTTGGTAGAAGCCTTTAAGGAGCGCCGCTTCATTTTCCGGCTCCCAAGAAGTGGCGACACGGACACTTCGTTCCTTATTGGCTAGCTGGACGATTTCATTAAGGTCTTTTCCCAGACGCTGGCCTGACGCGACCGAAGCAACACTGAGAACGGTGGCTACACTAACTCCGAGCAGCATTGCTTTGCGACGAGTTCTCATGAATAACCTCCTATCTTTCTTGGCGCCGCTTGCGTCCTTTGCGCGAGCCATAACTTCCTATGCGGCGGATTTCTGTCCCGCGGGTCCAGTATATTCTAGAATATCTAACCCGTTTAAACGGTCGATAAGATAGATCAGTCCTTGAGTGTCGACAAACACGTCGTTGGATTGCGGCGTCTTCTGATTCTTGCCCGGGGGCGGAATAAAGTAGCCGACTTCCTTGGGCTTTGCCGGGTCAGCGATATCGACAATCCGCAGCCCGCCTCTAAACCACGTTACGTAGACCAAACTGTCGGTCATGTGCTCGTGACACTGGTGCGCGCCAAAGCGCCCGCCGTGCTCTGCGCGCG
>DASXSW010000157.1:0-5113 GCA_036505755.1 Binatia bacterium
CCTTTCGCTTCCGCCTCTTGTTTGGCCTTCAGCACCGTTGGGTTGGCAGATGCGGCATAGGCGGTGAGTTGGCCCATCGGGAGCCCGAGCATAGAAATAATGTACAGTTCCATCAATTTGAATTTCACGGCGAACCTCCTACTGAATTAAACCCGCAATTCGAATTTCGAAATCCGAAACGAATCTTCACCGCGGAGGCGTGCGCGTCTCTGCGGTGAATTCTCCGATTCTTCCTTCACCACACACTCGCCGCATGACGGTAATAAACGATCGTCGTCCTGTCAACTTGCATCGAGACCGTTGACAGCTGTTGAATCGCTGTGGTAGGCGGCGGAATGGAGATAAGGAGCTAATATGAACGGAGCAACCGAAACGCTGGCACAGTTTGTCGTCGGCACAAGGCTTGAAGACATTCCCGCCGTCGTTCTTCAGAACGCCAAACTAATGATGCTGGACACTATTGGAGTGCTCCTCGCGAGCGCGCGCGACCCAGGGTGCAAATTACTGGCGCGATGGGTGAAAGACCAGGAAGCCGCCTCGCGCGCGACGGTGATCGGCCAAGGGTTTCGCAGTTCACCGCTACTTGCGGCTCTTGCCAATGGCCATGCTTCGCATGCGCTTGATTATGATGACAGCGGTCACTACAGCACTCAAACACTGCCTGCGGCGCTCGCGCTAGGCGAGCCCGCGCATGTGTCCGGCGCTAAAATACTCCAGGCCTATGTTTTGGGACGGGAGGTTTGTTCGCGTTTGGATGCCGCCTTCGATGCCGGTCGGGAAAAGCTGCGGGGCCCGACATATCGCGGCTGGCACCATACGGGTACGAATGGCTCCCTGGGAGCGGCGGCTGCTGCCGCCGTGGTTCAACGCCTGGGCCTGGAGACGATGAAAACGGCCTTCGGAATTGCTGCCAATGGAGCTTGTGGACTGCGCGCCAATATGGGCACGATGGCTAAGGCGTTAGTCTCTGGCAATGCCGCGCGCAATGGCGTCATGGCCGCCACTCTGGCAGAGCGCGGCTTCACAGCTGAAAAATCGATTCTTGAAACCTCTCAGGGGATGGCCGACGCGTTTTGTGATGAGAATGATATAGACTGGAATTCTCTAACCCGCGACTTGGGCAAGCGTTACGAGCTCGAGCGCGGCGCGATCACAAAAGAATATCCATGTTGTAGTCCGGCCCATCGACCGATCGAGGCCGTTTTGGAAATCGTGAAAACGCACGGCGTTCGGGCTGACGATGTGGATTGGATCGAGTGCGATCCTCATTCGTTCTCGTTGAGGAGAAACGAAGCCGGCGACACGCATGAAGGTCAGTACAGCTTGAGATACTGCCTGTCTGTCGCGCTTCTCGATGGCCGGATGGGGCTCCGGCAGATGACCGACGAACGAGTCCGAGCCCAGGATGTCCAAGCACTGATGCGCCGGCTGCGCATTGTCCCACCGCCGGGAGGCCCGGTAGAAAGAAGGCCCAAGGAACGCGTCACGGTCCACCTAAAGAACGGACAAAGTCACTCGGCCGAGGTAACGCGTCCACACCGTATCAGTAATCAGGAGGGTCTCGAAGCGAAGTTTTTCACTTGCGTTCAAGGGAGCCTATCCCCAGAGGAAGCGGCACGAGTACGCGACACAATCCTGAATTTGGAAAAACTTTATGACATCGCGAAGCTCCTCGACGATGTCCACCTATAGAACGTCACTAAAAACCTTCTCCACACGGCCCTTACCGGCAACTTTTTCCGGGATGATAAACCAATCTTTGCGCCCTATACAAACTCGCCAACGCATTCAGCCTGAACGTTTGCTCGAAGCCTAGACATTCTCAAATGCTTGAAGTAAGGGGAAGCTGAATCAAAGAGGAGACAAGGAAAGGGGCAGTCATGGGAGCAACATTAATCACCGGGTTAGGATTGGTCGGCACTTCTTATGCGCAGCATGCAGTCAAACGGGGTGAGACCGTCGTGTTTTATGATGTCGCGCCGCGAAAGGATTTTCTCGCCCACAAGCTCGGCAGTGCCAACGTCGCCGTCGTGCAGCGGGACGTACGCGACTTGCCCGCGCTGATCGAAACGATTCAAAAATACAAGTGCGATTCGGTCATCCACACGGCGGGACTAATCGGCGGCAAAGTCGCCAACCCGATTTACTCCGGGCTGCAAATTAACGTGATGGGTACGATCAATGTTGCCGAGGCGGTAAGGCTTACCGGTGTCAAGCGGCTCGTGCAGATCAGCACCTTTGGCATCTACGATCGGCGCAAGGGAGAACCGAACCCGATCGATGAAGACTTTCGTCGCGGGCCAGGTGAACCGTACGGCAACTCCAAAGTCGCCAAAGAGTTAATGGTCGAGGCCTACCAGCGTATGTTCGGTTTCGAGTTAATCGTCCTGCGGCTCGCGAACGTTTACGGGGTCGGTCACTTCGCCGGCGGTTCGGGCGGTGGGGAGATGATCCAGAACATGCTGCAGACCGGCATCAAAGGCGGCGTTGCAAAGATTCCACAGGAATCTGCCCGCGACTTCGAATATGTTTATTACAAGGATCTCGGCCGTGCGCTCGACAAAGCGGTCACGACGTCGCTGAAGGAACCGGTTACCCTAAACATCGGCACCGGCGTCGTCATCAAGTTCGACGACTTGGTCGGCCTGGCGGAGAAACTCTTGCCGAAGCTCCAAGTTGAGATCATTCCCGGGACCAAGCCCCGATCGGCGAAGCAACCGATGGTTATTGAGAAAGCAAAACAAGTGTTGGGCTGGAGCCCGGATTTTGATATCGAAGCGGGCTTCAAAGACTACATCGAGGAACTGAAAGCACTGGGTTGATCGAGTAAAAATTCACCGCGGAGACGCACAGTACACGCCCCCCCACCTCTTTCCTCCCCCGCACACGAGACTGTGTCGCAACGCATAGGAAGCGGGGTGTCATCCCGAACGAATGTGAGGGATCTAAGATTTCTCCCTGCGGTCGAAATGACAGAAAGGCTAACGCGACGATGTTTTCGATATTGCGACACAGTCTGGACGCGCGAGGGAGGATGAAAGAGGAGGTGATCTTCGTGTGCTCGCGGTGAATTGTTTTTTCCTTTGCGTCATTTGCGGTAAAAATTCTATCAAAGGGTTAGCGTGCCCCGTTTGCCGCTTTTGTGTGTTTTGTAGCGAACGGTTTCGCCGTCGGTTTCGAGAGTGATGGCGCCGTCTTCGTAGGTGTTCAGAACTTGCGCGCCGCTGCCCCGATAACGCCCGGTAACTTCCTCCCGCTGGGCCTCGGACCGGCTCCGTGCTCCGGCCGAAAGCACCGCAAGTCTGGGTTGAACGGCGGCGATGAATTCGGCCGTACTTGCCGTGGCGCTGCCGTGACGCGGAATTTTTACAATCGTGCTGCGCAGCTCCATGGGCTTCTGCGCCAACAATGCTTCATCGCGTTTATCGATATCGCTTGCGAATAAGTATCGAAGCTTGCCGTAATCGAGCCGCACTACCACAGACGTATCGTCCGATTTATCGGCCGGCGGAAACAAGACGCAAAGCTTGACTTCATCGATGATGCGGCACGGTTCCCCATTACTCATCGGTACACGGGTGATTTTTGCTTTCTCCAGCGCGTCTTCCAAATCATCAAAGCGACTCGTTTGGCCTTTGCCGGATCCGCTCCAAAATTCTTGGGGTGAGAATTCGTTGACGATCGTCCGCATCCCGCCGTAATGGTCGATTCGTGAGTGACTCACGAGCAGGAAATCCACTCTGAGGATCTTCCGGGAACGAAGAAATGGCGCGACGATGCCATCACCGGTATCGAATTCACCGCTAGCCGTGCCGCCGGCGTCGATCAATAGGACCTTTGAACCTGGCAACTCTATCACTGCCGCATCTCCCTGGCCGACATTGAGATGGGTGATGCGCAACTCCTTACTGCGATGTCGCTGGTCCCACCAATACGCGCTATCCGCCGCGAGCAAAACAGCCGCGACAATCAGGACGATCACTACTCGCGCTCTATTGCGCAGAATGAAAAGGCAAAGGAGCAGTCCGTAAAGACCGACGACCTCGATCATGTTCGGTGACGGCACGGCGATGTTGGCCAGCGGAAAGCGTGCAAGGCCATCGACCATCCATATAGTCAGCGATGTTAGTTTCTCCGTCGGTCCAGTAAGCAGAGAAGCGAGTTCCGGTGCGGCGACGGCACAAAATCCGAGGATCAGGCCCACCGGCACAACAACGAAACCCACCAGCGGAACGATTAACGGATTGGCAATGAATCCAACGAGAGATAAATGGCCGAAATAGTGCGCGATCAATGGTCCGGTGCCGAGCGTCGCCAATAATGGCACAGCCAGGTGCATACCCATTTGCCTGAACCGATGCATGATCCAACTTTTCTCCTGCGGCAGTTCGTCGCTTTTAGTTACAGCAAACCAATCATGAACCTTGCGCATGCCCCAGACGATGAACAGCACCGCGAGAAAAGATAGCTGGAAGGAAATATCGGCGATGACGCCGGGCCATACTAATGCGATAAGCAGAGCCGCCAATGTGAGACTCGCAAACACTTCCTCTTCACGATCGAGCAACACGGCTAATTCATACACGCCGATCATAATTGCCGAGCGCACGGTGGGAACCATCGCGCCGGCAAGCGCCGTGTAGAACACCACCGCAACGAAAGAAAAGAAAGTGGCGAGCTTAAGCAAGTTCCAGTGCAATAGTAGAAACGTGCTGAAGGAACAGCCGTAGCGGATCAACACGAACACGACCAGCCCGAGCATGGCAACGTGCAAGCCCGAAATCGACAGCACATGATTGACTCCGGCGGCGGTGAAGGCCGTCCGCATGTCTTTACTAATGGCACCCATGTCGCCGACCACGAGAGCTTTGATCAATGCGCCATGGTCTTGAGAAAAGTTGCGTTCGATGAAGCGGCGGATCTCGCGCCGCAGGTCTTCGATGAATGCCCGCAATGGCCCAGGATCTCGCGCCAGCAGCTCGACTTCCTGGTCGTTATCAAGAAAGCCTGTTAGGTAAATTTCTCGTCGAGCCAAATAGGTAGCATAGTTGAAGCCACCGGGATTGCCGCTGTCTTGTGGCACAAGAGGAACCACCCAAAACCGCACACGGTC
>DASXSW010000158.1:0-5145 GCA_036505755.1 Binatia bacterium
CCGCCGATCGCAAGTTTGGCTTTATCGGAAATCAACCCGGAGATTTCGTAGGCGACTTCCGGGTTGGAGTAGAACGTGTAGTACCAGGCTTCCTTTACGGCGTTCAGCGCCGACGGTGCTTTTTCTTTCAGATTATTCGCAATTTCCATTACTTCTTTATCCAATTCGGCCCGCGGCACAGCCTTGGTGATCAAACCGATGCGCTCCGCCTCCTTGGCATTCATAGTTTTTCCCGTTAGCGCGTAATAAAGTCCATGCTTCGGCTGTAAATGCTCGGTCAAAACAATTGTCACTTCGCCGCCGGGAAAATGACCGAAGTTTACTTCCGAGAGTCCGAATTGCACGTCTTCGGCGGCAATCGCGATATCGCAACCCGTCACCACGGTGAATCCGCCACCAAACACCCAGCCGTTAATTTTCGCGATCACCGGTTGCGGCATTTTGCGCAGAATTTCATTGCGCCACTGGCGGGATTTCTCACGCACTTCGTCGCGCACGCGTTCCGGTTGCGAGTCCATCTCCATAAAATACTGCTTCAAGTCCTGGCCCGCGCAAAAGCTCTCGCCCGCCCCGGTAATGATGATTACCCGCGTGTCCTTGTCGTAACGCAGCTCGTTTAAACAATCGTACATCTCGCGGTGGAGCTGCGGGCTCATCGCGTTCCGCTTTTCCGGACGATTAAAAGTAATCGTCGTCACGCCTTCTTTGTTGTCAACTAGAAGAGTCTGATAATTTGCCATTGTCGTTCCTCCTTATATCTTTTTTGATAGTTCATACTTCTTGGTGTTACTCCAGTCGAGACAAAACTGTCAATCGCTCGAAAAGGGAGGTAGTGGCTCACTTCGGCCAAGATCCCTCACCTGCGTTCGGGATGACAAATTAGCCTAAAATGTCATTCCGCGCGCAGACTGTGTGAAAACTCCGTTCATGGTTCGACGTGGCTCACCACGAACGGAATCGCTTGGGTTGAAATTAAGCACTTAGCCGTTCGCCCTGAGCGCCGTCGAAGGGCTCCGATAGAGTTTTGACACAGTCCGGCGGAGCGAGGAATCTTTCTCGATTTAAGATCCATCATAGCTTCTAAGTGAACCATTACCAAAAGGGACGCTTCAGTGATGACGTCAAGGCTGCCAAGCTTAGAGGGAATTACGGAGGGAAGGAAACTGGCTGCTCTCTGCCTGTGTAGTTACCGCCGAACTAAATCCCGCAGCAGTTTTTGCCAGCGGTCTTCGGCCTTTCCATATTGCTCGAGCGTGTAGCCCTTCTCGGGATACCAGCGCTTGAATCCGTAATTCTTCGTCGAAGTGGCAAATCGAAATTTTTCTTCGAAAATCTTTTGTCCTTCGGGGCTGAGCAGAAAGTCGATAAACAATAGTGCCGCGTGCGGGCTATTGGCCATCGCAGGCAACGCCACGCCGCCGGCGTTGGTGGGGTTGAGATCCATTGGAACCCACTCAGTCGGCGCACCTTTCGGCTTCGCCGCGAGCACGTGATTCCGAAAAATGGAAATTGACAGCGGCATCTCTCCGGCGGCCATCAGCTCATGCATCGCGCCGCCGGAAATCATGTGCATTTTGATGTCCAACGCATGAAGCTGTTTGACGTATTCTTCTCCTTTTGCCTTGATCATGGCGCCGACGAATCTCACCCCGGTGGTATCGCCGCTAACCGCGATCTTCCCCTTATTTTCCGGCTTTGCGAGTTCGGTGAAATTCTTCGGCACTTCATTGGCACGTATCAAGTTTCGGTTGTAACCCAAGCCGACTATCGACTCACGGTCCGTGGTCCACAGGACCCGCCCTTTGTCGGCCTCTTCCTTCGAATCCTCGGGAAAGTTCACAAGATGCGGCGAAAAATACGGCATGAGCAATTTGCTATCGCGCATCATCATCAGAGTAGACGGCGTCGTCTCGATCAAGTCGGCGATGTTGCGCTTGGCTTGCGCTTCGCTGAGCAGCCGGCGCGTCAGATCGTTGGGGCCGGCGCGGTAAGTTTCAACCTTGATGCCGGAATACTTCGCCTCGAACACGTTGGCAATATCGCGGTGCGCCGTGAGGCTCGTGTACCACACCATCTTGCCTTCTTTTTTCGCGCCTGTCTTGAGCATCTCCTCTCGATCCGCGCCGCGATAGTTGGCAAGATCGGTGAGGGGCTTCGTTTGCGCTGATACAAACGAGGCGACAAAAGAAACTGATATCAGCGCCAACAGTAGTGACCGCATCACCGTCTCCTTGCCATTTTAGAAAATTTTACGAAGGCGAGATCCATCACTTCGTTCAGGATGACAACCCTTGAATGTCATTCTAAGGCGAAGCCGAAGAATCTCGCCTTAATCGGTCGAAGTCGTTGTCTCAAACTTACTCCAACACACCATCTCGCCTGTGCGCGGCAATCGTCGCTTCGTCGTAGCCGACCACCTCGCGCAGCACCGCTTCGGTATCTCTCCCCAGCACTGGAAACTCCCACCGGCGCGTCAGTTTGGCGTTGGTAAATTGCAGCGGAAAATTCGGCAACACCACTTTGCCCAGTCGCGCATTGTCGACGGTGACAATAAAACCGCGCTGCTGCAATTGCAGATCATTAACTAAATCTTCGCCGGTTTGCACGACGCCACAAGGAATGCCAACTGCCTGCAGTTGCTCGCGGATCGCGAAGGCGTCTTTGGTCTCCGTCCATCGCCCGATGATCGCGTCCAACCCCTCGCGGTTTTGCAGGCGCTCGGCATTGGTCGCGAAGCTTGGGTTTCCAGCCACGCCCGTGCCCAAGATTTTTGCCAACACTGCCCATTGCTGTTCGTTCTCAGCGGCGATCACGCACCAGCGATCCTCACCTTTGCATGGATAACAACCATGCGGCGCCACGGACACCGAAGCATTGCCGATCGGCTCGGGATTTATTCCGCTCGATGCCGCTTCCATAAGATTTGCGCCGATCATGAACGCCGTCGCTTCAGATTGCGCCAGATCAATGAACGCGCCCTTCTTCTGCCGGTCGCGATGGAGCACGCCGGAAATAATGATGATCGCGCACAGCACGCCGGAGACATAATCCGGGAATACGGCTTGCGAACCGATCGGCGGGTTGGTGACGCCCGGATGGTTCCACATGTAAGTCAGTCCGGTAAACGAGGTAATATTCACGCCGACAGTAGAGAAATGGCGTTTGGGACCGGTGGTGCCGAGCCCGGGCATGCGCAGATTGACAATGTCAGGCTTCACCGCGCACAGTTGGTGATAGGCGAGGCCGATCCGTTCGACGACGTCGACGCTATAATTGTCGAGCACCGCATCGGCTTTTGCGACCAAGTCGTGCAACACTCCTTGTCCCTTCGGATGTTTGAGATTGACCGTGAAAGAGCGCTTGTTGCGGTTGAACTCGAGAAAGCGCGGCGAAAGATTGGGATCTTCGCCGGTACCGAAGAAGCGAAACGGGTCCATGCCGCCTTTGCTCGATTCGATTTTGATTACGTCGGCGCCGAGCTCGGCCAAGATCGTCGTGCCGTAAGGTCCGGCAAGCACGTGATCGAAGCTGACGATGCGCATACCATTGAGCGGGGCGGTGCCGCCGCTCGCACCTGAATTCGAAGTCGCGCGCGCCTTGTACTCTTCGCCGTTGTCGCGCCAACTATCTAACACCGGCACGCTCCCGACGGCCGGACGAGCGCCGTCGATCACGAACGGCATCGCCGGTTGTTTCGTGTTGCCGAAACCAGCGTGCTCGACGGGGGCCATGAAGCCGCGGCTTTGCACGTGCTCGTCATTGGCAAACCCCATCGGCGTATTCACCGGCACGCAGGGAATACCCTTCGTCTGCAGAAACTCCGTGATTTCCGACATGGTAAATTTGCCGAGAAAGGCCTCCACCGCGGGATTGAGCTCGTCGGCGTGGGCGCGGCGATAAAGATTGTTAAGCCAATCCGGAGCGTCGAACGTAGCGGGATGATCCTTCCAGACGGATAAGAATAATTTCCAATGCTGGCGCGTCACGTAAAGATAAACGAAACCATCTTTGCACGGAAATATTCTCGCCGGCGCCACCGATCCGTGCTGGCTGCCGGCGCGCTTGGCGATTTGTTGCTCGTTGGCCCAGAGACGAATGATATGTTCTTGCGTCGCCAACGCTTCCTGCATCGATGCGTCGACATGATCGCCCTGGCCGGTGCGCTCGCGCCGGTAAAGCGCGGCAAGCACGCCGGCCGTGGCGAACAAACTGGCGAAATAGTACGCCTGTGTTTCCGGCGGCCGCACCGGCGGCAGTGCCGGATCGCCGGAAATATAGAGAAACCCGCTTTCCGCCAGCGCGACGAGATCATTACACGCTAAATTTTTCTTCGGACCTGTCTGACCGAAGCCCGTGATCGACGCCATCACGATGCCGGGATTGATCTGCGCCAAGTTTTCGTAATCGAGGCCCTTCGCCGCCAACTCTCCGGGTTGAGAACTTTCAAGCACGACATCGGCAGTTTCAACGAGTTTGCGCAATGCCGCTCGGTCGGCTTCCTTGTCGAGATCTGAAACTTTGCTGGCTTTACCGGCGTTGAGATGCGCGAACGTCGTGCTGAGTTTTTGACCACTCGCCGAAGTAATGAACGGCGCCAGATTACGCACCGGATCGCCGCCCGGCGGTTCGATCTTGACTACTTCCATGCCCAAATCGGCAAGAATGCGGCCGCACAGTTGACCGCTCAAGTCGGTGAGATCCAATGCTCGATAACCCTTGAGAAATGGCTCGCTCATAATCCTGCCTTATAGTCCATCGTTGATGATTCTTCTCGTCGAAAATCTCCCCTCGCCCCTCTTTTTCAAAGAGGGGTAGTTCTCGGGGCGGCAATTCCTCCTTTGGCAAAGGAGGACCAAGGAGGATTTTCTAGCGGGAGATAAGCCTTCCCTTTACGCTCCGACGTATCGACTGCGGATGTTGTTGAGAATTTCCGCCGCCTCAGAAACCATCCGCTCGACGATTTCTTTTGCTGGTCGGGCGCTTTTTTCTTCGCTCAACATTCCCGCCACCTGCCCGCCAGGAACGTGCAACAGATCGACGCGATCAGCGGCTTCCGCGGCGCGGCGGATTTCATCCATGGCGTTGCCCTGATACGGCGTCGGCATCGCGTCGAGTCCGGAATCCATCCAAGCTTTGATAACCGGG
>DASXSW010000159.1:0-9333 GCA_036505755.1 Binatia bacterium
TATCAGGGTAAAGCTCAACATGCTGGACCGGGCGACCGTAGAATCGCTCCGACAGAAAGGCGACTACGAGCTCATGTATGGAAGTGTCTCCCGGCCTCCTGACCCGGATATTATGTTTTCGACGTATTTGCTTTCTGCCAACGCTCCGTATCCAAACTATTTTTGCTACAAAAACAAAGAAGTGGATGGTCTGATTGCACAGGGGAACCGCGAGCCGAATAGCGAGAAAAGGAAGAATATTTATTATCGCATACAGGACATTGTGGCGGAGGAGACTCCTCTTGTGCCCATCAGTTACCGCACGGTTCTTGCCGCCTGGCGGTCGCACGTCAAGAATTATACGTTCAACTCCTTGGCTAGTTACAATCTTTACGGCGTTACTGTCGAAGGAAAGAAGTAAGCGATTGAAAAAGTACTTTTGCAAAGGCAAACGTGGAAAAGAAAATCTTGCTTGATCGCGTCAACCTCCCGATACGTGTCTGCGACCTGTTGAGGAGCCGCATCGTTGCCAACCAGCTTCCTTATGGGGCGAAGCTTACCGAAGATAGTTTAGCTAAAGAACTGGGCGTCAGCCGGACTCCAGTAAGGGAAGCGTTTAATCGTTTGGCGCAAGAGGGACTTGTAACCGTCTTTCCGGGGCGCGGAGCCTTTGTTGCCACTCTTTCGTTTAGCGATATGGTTCAGTTACTCGAGATTAGAGAGGCGTTGGAGGGCATGGCGGCCCGCTTGGCCACCAGCCGTATCACCAAGACGAGCCTGGAACAGCTACGGCGACAGATGGAAGTCGAGATACGCAAGACTGCCGGCAATAAATACACGGGCTACCTGGACGTTGACCGTCAGTTCCACGAATCCATAATTTCCGCGAGTGGTAACCAGCACCTTTCTCAGCTGATGAGATCGCTCCGGGATCGAATACAAATGCTGCGTCATCGTTCGGTGGTTTTGCCGGGTCGCGCGCGCAAATCCTTTCAGGAACACTTGCGGATCATCGACGCTTTGGCGACGCGCGATCCCGACCTGGCTGAGGAACGGATCCGAACCCATATTAGAAACGTGAAAAGTGATCTAGCCATCGCAATGGCGGATAGCCCCGGCGAACGGCAAGAAAACCACCGAAGCGCGCACTCAAAGAACGGCAAAAAGACCTCGAGACTTTATGTCGCGTAAGCTCTTACGCGCACTTGGGGCAACGAATGGATGAATTAGAAGACATTTCGAGAAGAGTGCTGGTGATCATCCCGACCATTCTCGGAGCGGTCACCCTGGCTTTTTTGATCATTCATGCAGCGCCGGGCGATCCTATCCGCACACTCATGGGCGATTATGACGCGCCACCAGAGGTCGTGGAACGACTGAAACAGCAATTCGGCCTGGATAAGCCGCTCTATGTCCAATACGTAAATTACGTCGCGAGCGTTTTGAGCGGAGACTTTGGCACTTCCCTGAGGACGGGACGAGAAGTCCTGGCGGAGATTCTGCGCGTTTTTCCGCACACGTTGTTTCTAGCATTGGGCGCTGTCGTTCTCGCTATCTTGATCGGGATCCCGCTCGGGATGATATCGGCCGTGCGAAACAACACGTCTTTCGACCACCTCTCGCGCATCGTGGCGCTTTTAGGAATATCGATGCCGAGTTTTTGGCTGGCGCTGGTACTGTTACTGTTTCTCTCTGTCTACGCCGGCTGGTTTCCTCTTGTCGGCGCGGGAGAGTTGGAGAATCCGCTCAGCGTATTGCATCACTTGTTTTTGCCGGCGCTTGCCTTAGCCGCCAGAGATGCGGCGGCAATCTCACGCTTGACACGTTCGGGCCTGCTGGAAATCTTGCGACAAGATTATATCGTCACGGCGCGCGCCAAAGGACTGGCGGAAAAGATTGTCATCTATAAGCACGCGCTCAGGAATGCGCTGATCCCGATTGTCACGGTGATTTCGTTGGACCTCGGGTACACTTTAGGCGGAACTGTTGTCATCGAAGCGGTTTTCAGCAGGCCCGGCCTGGGCAGCCTCATCATCCAATCGATCTATTCGCGCGACTACCCGCAGCTTCAGGGCGCGATCATGTTTTTCGCCTTTTGTTTCCTGCTGGTAAACATGACGACAGATATCATCTACAAGTTTATTGATCCGAGAATCGATTACAAGCGAGCGCTCTGAGCAGGCAACGGCGATGCTGCGACGGATCACTGATAACAAAGCGATGCTTGTCGGTTGTATTCTTATTCTTATATTTACGGCGACGGCGATTTTCAGCGCATGGCTCTCGCCCTTCGACCCCTTTGCGCAGAATATTCGTTTCAGGCTCAAGCCTCCCGGGGAGACCTATTGGTTGGGCACGGATGGATATGGTCGCGACATTCTTAGCCGAATCATCTGGGGCGCGCGCATTTCTTTAACCGTGGGGGTGGTTGCCGTATCCATTGGCGCAAGTTTGGGAATCCTGGTGGGCCTAGTTTCAGGGTTCTTTGGCGGGTCGGTCGACAATCTGCTCATGCGAATCATCGATGTCCTGTTGGTTCTACCTACGGTGTTGTTGGCCTTGGTGATAGTCGCGATGCTAGGACCCGGTATCTTCAATTTGATGGTCGCTGTCGGTATTTCCAATGCGCCGCGCTTTGCCCGGGTGATCCGCGCCGAAGTCCTTGCGGTTAAGAAGATGGTGTTTGTCGATGCCGCATCGGCTTTGGGCGCAAGCTACATGCGGCTCATGTCAAGACATATTTTGCCGAACACCGTGGCGAGCATTTTGGTGTTGTCCACCCTCAGGGTTGCGCAAGCTATCACCACCGAAGCAAGCCTGAGCTTCCTGGGTCTAGGTGTTGCGCCGCCAACTCCGACATGGGGTTCGATGATTTCCGACGGACGAATTTACCTGAGAACCAGCCCGTGGGTGGCCATTGTCCCGGGAGTTATGATCATGCTGATTGTTATGGCTTTCAATCTTTTTGGCGATGGATTGAGAGATCTTTTAGACCCCAAATTGAGAGGCTCCAAAGCGAACAAGTGAGCTTGGCTCGTTAAACAAGACGCCGTTTTCTACGCCACAAGTTTTGTCGGTCGCTGTTGAGGCTTAGTGACTGGGGGCCGACGAAACATGGCCAGCGGACCTAAGAGGCGCCGTGTGATCTGCGGAGTATCAAAGCCAAGCAGTACGAAACAGTAATCAAGGGAGGGCTGTATGGCGCAGCTAATGGAAAGCACAGCGAAGGGCGAACATTATCGCAAGAAGGGCGCAAGACTCACGGAAGACGCCGATGAGGCGGTGTTGCTGCACAAGCCGGGTATTCCTGAAGAGTATCGCTATCAATTGCCTCACTTTCATCTGATCGACAAGGCGCATCTTATTATGCTCGCGGAAGAGAAGCTGATTCCGCGTCAGGATGCGGTGACCATGCTACGCGCTCTCAAAGACATGGAGCGGGAAGGGCTTGAAGAGGTGCGCATGCGCACCGGCGGCGCGATGCATTCAGGGGAGCATTATTTAATCGAGACACTCGGCGAAGGCATTGGAGGCCGGCTTCATCTCGGACGCAGCAGCGGCGATATGCAAAGCACATCGGGCCGGCTGCTCGTGCGCTCGGGCTATTTAGAATTGATGCCGGAGGTGCTCAAGTTTCGCGAGGGGCTCGTAAAGCTAGCTGGCGAGCACGTGGAAACGGTGATGCCGCACTACACGCGTTTCCAGCATGGTCAAACCACCACGTTCGGCCACTACCTGATGGGGTTTGTGCGTGCGCTCGAGCGCGACTTTGAGAGACTGTCCCAGGCTTTCAGGCGCTGCAACGTGAGCTCCATGGGATGCGGCGCCGGCACCGGCTCAGAGTTTCTCTTGAACCGCAAACGCACTGCGGAGTTGATGGGGTTCTCGTCGGTCCTTACCAACACCAAGGACGCGTACGCCTTCATGGATTTTGGCATCGAGGCGTTCACCGCTATGTCCATCCTGATGACGAACATCGACCGCGTCGCTACCGATCTCTTGGTCTGGTACACGTACGAGTTTAGCTTTATCGATTTCGCCGATCGATACTGCGGCACGAGTAGCATCATGGCGCAAAAGAAGAACCCACACGGCTTGATGTATGTGACCGAGAACATCAGCAAGCTTCTCGGCCGGATGACCGGCGCCATCGTGCAATATCGCAACGTATCCGGACTCGGCTCTCTAAAGGAGGTTGGGTTCAGCTTTGAACTAACGGCGCGCTCCCTGCGCGCCATGTCGGGAATCATGACGAGCATGAAAGTAAAAGGCGATCGCATGCGCCAGCAGTCGACGGCGGCTTGGGCGCAGTCCTCAGATCTCGCCGGCGCGATGGTCAGTGAAAAGGGACTGCCCTGGCGAACCGCTTATCAGATCGTCGCGATTCTCGTGCGCCAGTCGATGGAGGAGGGAAAAGGGGAAAATGACGTGACACCCGAAATGGTCGACCGCGCCGCCATCGAATACACCGGAAAGCCGATCGGATTGAGCGCGCAAGAAATCAAGAAGGCGCTTGATCCCCTCGAATGCGTCAAAGCGAGAACCCTCATTGGCGGACCCGCGCCGGCCCAGGTTAAAAAGCAAATCGAAGAGAGCCGGCAAACTCTGATAGCGGACCAGAAAGTTTTCGAGGAACTACAAGGACAAATCAAAGCGGGCGAAAGAAAGATGGAGGCCGCGGAGAAAACGCTACTTGGAAACTGAGACCTAAGAAAGGAGAAATATATGCCCGAATTCAAGTTGATATCAGCAGACAGTCACGTCAATGAGCCCCCTGAAGCTTGGACGCGAGTCCAGACGGAATACGGTGAGCGGGCTCCGAAGGTCGTCAAGGACCCACCTGGCGTTGCTAAGGGAACCTGGCTCGTCACCGCTGGGCTTCCTCCTATCGGCTGTTCACATTTTTCCATTGGTCGCGTGGTTGAGAAGAGCAAAGGGATTTCCCAGGTGGACGTGGAAAAACATTTCGAAGCGATCCGATTCAACGAGGACTTTCGCTATGAGGATTACCCGGGAGGTTGGGAGCCTTCGCAACGCCTCAAAGATCAGGATGCGGACGGTGTGGAAGCGGAGCTTTTGTTTCCCAGTCCCGCGCGTTTTTTCTACGCGCTGACCGACGAGCCGTTCCAGCGGGCGATCTTTCGCTCCTACAACTCATGGTTGCAGGAGTTTTGTAGTTATAACCCGCGGCGTCTGATAGGGTTGCCGATTCTGTCGATCTTGGATGTCAAACACACGGTCGAAGACATAAAAGAGTACGCGCGGTTGGGGTTTCGCGGTGTGATTCTCCCGACGCGTATCAAGGACAGCGGCTACTATGAGCCGGTGTATGAACCGATGTGGGCGGTCCTCGAGGAGACACGCATGGTGGTCAACGTGCATACCACCGCAACCCAAGGACTGGCGCGCACGCATTTCGAAGGCCCGCGCAACGAAGATCCGCGCAAGGAAAGCCTGGGATTTGCGCGCAGGCAAGCGGCGGCGCAGGAATTTCTGGGCAACCTGGTTTTTTCCGGTGTATTTGATCGTTACCCGAAACTAAGGGTGGTTTGTGCAGAGTTCGATGTCGGTTGGGTCGCGAATTTGGTGCAACAGGTCGATTATTGGTTCGGGCGCCAGAGCACCTACGATCCCGAGATGAACGTGAATCGCGCGCTGCCAAGCGAGTACTTCAAAGACAACATCTATTTCACATACCAAGATGACCGCGCCGGCGTAGCGACAACGCATATCTACGGGGAGAACAACTATCTTTGGGCCAGTGACTACCCTCATGGTGTGACGACGTGGCCCTATTCGGGGCAAACCGTCGATGCGAATTGTACGACCATCGACCCTGTCGTGAAGAGGAAGATTAACCGGGATAACGCGCTTAAACTGTATAACCTTGGCTTGTAGCGCTTGCCAAGAAACGCGCCTCATCCGCACGGTCACCGAACGCAAAGGGAATAGGGAGGACGTTATGGCAAAACCATCTGAGAAAGTTAGACCGACTGCCAGGTTGGGGGCGCACGAGGGGCGCCTCAAGGGGGACTACGCGCGAGAACAGGTTGAGTATTTTTATGCGCCTCTGGTCGAAAAGATGAAATATCTTTTCCATCCCGTCATGAAATACAACAAGGCGCACGTCGTCATGTTGACCGAAAGAGAGATCGTCGATTCAGAAAGGGCGAGGAAGATTCTTACCGCGCTCGCGGAAATCGAAGAGCTGGGAGTGGAATCAATAGACTTTGACCCTAAGCTCCAGGGTATCTATCCCAATATCGAAGCTCTGCTCATCGATAAAGTTGGCTATAACGTGGGCGGGATGCTTTACATCGGCAGGACCAGGGGAGACGCCCAGAAGGTGCCCGAGCGAATGGCTCATCGTGAAGCTCTCCTCGACATTATGGATGAGGTCATCGCGGTCAGGAGAGCCGCGCTCAACCTGGCGGCCGAGCACGTTGACACGATTATGCCAAGCTATACCCATCTCCAGCACGCCCAGCCCATGACTTTCGGCTTCTACATGCTCTCGTTCATCGACGCCATGGAGTCTGATTTCGAACGCCTCATGGATGGCTACAAAAGAGTCAACATGAGCTCCGCCGAAATTGGCGCCGGGATGACCACGAGTTTCCCGGTAAGCCGGGAGCGTGTTGCGGAGTTGCTCGGGTACGAAGGTATCATTGAAAATGGGCTCTACTGTCACCGATCACTCGATCGGGAGCTGGAAATCCTGGCCGCGCTGTCCATTCTTACAGTCGACATTTACCGGCTATGTGAGGATTTCCACGTATGGTGCGCGTCAGATATCAATTTTATGGAGCTGGACGACGAGTTTTCCGCCACCAGTTTCATGATGGCTCAGAAAAAGAATCCCGTCGGCTTGGCCCATCCCGAGCTCGTGGCCATTACCACGCATCAAACCTTTAATACTTTTCATGACTTTTCAAAAAGGAACACCAGCGAGGTGAGTCTCAAAGGCAGCCAGTCCTACGCGTTCCGCCATGAAGCGATGAAAGATATTCTGGGCGCGCTCAAGTCAATGAAAGGGATACTCTCGACCGTGATTTTGCACAAGGAAGTGATGCAGCAAAGCGTGGGGCGTTTGTTCTCCCAGGGCACGGACTTGACGGATGCCCTGGTGCGAGAAAGTGGCCTCTCCTTCAGAGAAGGACATCGGGTGGTTGGCGTCCTCGTTCGGAACGCATTGGACCAGGGTAAGAATCCTAACCACGTGACCACCGACATGCTGAAGCAAGCAGCCACAGACGCGCTTGGCAAAACAATAGAGTTCAAAGAGGAGAGTTTAAAAAAAGTCCTCGATCCAATGGAGGGTATCCGGGCGAAAAAGATCTTCGGCGGCACGGCGCCGGAAATCGTGAAGGAGGCCATCGAGAGGAAAAATCGCACGGTGGACGAGCACGAGCGGTGGATCCAAGCGAAGCGAGACGCGCTTGCGGCAGCCGATCAGAAGTTAGCGCGGGCCTGCGAGGCGATCGTCGGAGCTGCGTGAGGAGTTTCCTTTTTTCGACCACATTGCGCAAGGAGGCATAAATGGACTCAGCGACGGTTCCATCTTCCAAGGTTTTATTGGGCGATCATGACGGCAGGCTGACCAAAGGATCAGATCCGGATCTCGTCCGTTACCAATACGTCCACGAAGTGGAGACCCAGAAGCCGACGTTTAAATGGGTCGTCCGCTACAACATGGCCCACGTCGTCATGATGCATGAGCAGGAAGTCTTTGGCAGGGAAGACTCGGCAAAATTGCTCACGGGCCTGAGGGACATTGAAGCGCTTGGAGTCGAGAGATTTCCCCTGGATCCGGAATACCAGGGCGTGCACCCTGCGATCGAGGCGGCCCTTGTCAAACGCTACGGCTATGAAGTCGGCGGCCGGATATTGACCGGCCGGGCTCGTGGAGATGTTCATCACACAGCCGCCAGATTGACCGTGAGAGACAAGCTCATCGAAGTCCTCGATGAGATCATCGCGTTGCGCGAAGTGATCTTACAGTTGGCCGAGCAGCATACGGAGACCATCATGCCGGCCTACACCTGGTTCCAGGCCGCCCAACCGACCACGCTCGCTCATGACCTGTTACACATCGTTGAGGGTTTTGAGGCCAATTTCGCGCACTTAAAAAACAATTTCAGGGAAGTGAATCTCGGCACCTGTGAGGCGGGTGTCGGGTGTGGCACCGACTACCCGATCAACCGGGAGAGGGTCGCCGAACTTCTGGGTTTCGAAGGCCTCGTGGAGAACACCAAGTTTGCCCATAGAGACATGGGCATCGCCGAAGTGTTTCTGCTGGCAGACCTGGCCGTTTTGATGGGACACCTTTTCAGATTCACCGATGATCTTTACCCCATGACCTCTCAGGAATACGGTTATATTGATTTCGGCGATGAGTGGTGCACCACCAGTTTCATCATGCCACAAAAGAAGAATCCGACGTCCTTCAAATCCTTCCGGTTTAAGGCGTTGAAGGCGGTCAGCGATGCGACCATGGGCATCAATACTTACTTCTCTTCGCCTTCGAATATGCTCGGCGAAATGAGTCATATCGCCCGGATCGCCGTGGGCTGCATGGACGAGCAAGTTATTCCCGCGCTCCGGCATATGAAGGGAATGATGCCTACGTTGACCATCAATAAGGAATTAGCGCGGGAGAGAGCGGGCGCTTATTTCACCCAAGGGACCAATCTCGCGGACACCATCGCGCGAGAGAAAAATCTGTCCTTTCGCACCGCGCACAGGATCGTCGGCGTGCTCACGCGAGATGCGGTGAAGCAAAACATCAAACCTGCGGGAATAACTCTGGAAATGGTGGATCAAGCGGCTCAGGAGATTTTGGGCCACCCCATTCGTTTAGACGCGAAAGCATTGAGGGATGCTCTCGATCCGGAAGTGATCGTGAAAAGCCGCAAAGGCACGGGGAGCACAGGGCCTGAAATGATTCGTAATGCGATCGCGAACCGCAAGAAAGCGATTGCCGACGATCGGCATTGGTTGCGCGGAAAGATCAGGGTCCTGGAGGATGCGGAAGCAAAGCTGATGCAGGCGGTCAATGCCATTGTCGACGCGGTGTCAGGGTAGGCTAGTCTAAGAGCCGGTTATGGACGGGTTCGACTACAATCTCATACGCGACACCGCGAAGGATCTTTATATCCGCGCTCTTAAGATCTTGCCCGATGATGTCAAGGACGCACTGCGCAGGGCCCACGATGCGGAAAGCCATTCGGGTGCAAAGAAGATCCTGGCGACGATGCTGCAGAACGTCGCTGTGGCGGAAGCAAAAGATCTCTTGGTCTGTCAAGATACGGGCATTCCCATTTACAAGGTGCGAATCGGATCGGCAACTCAGGT
>DASXSW010000160.1:0-4815 GCA_036505755.1 Binatia bacterium
TCCGACGATAATTTGCTCCTGGAAGTCGGCATAGACGATGCCTATAGCTATACCAAAGGTTGCTATCTGGGTCAGGAAGTGGTCGAGCGCATCCGTTCGCGCGGCCATGTCAACAGAAAGCTCTGCGGGTTGACGCTGGAAGGATCTCAGCCGGCCGAATCTGGAACGCCGCTGTACGCAGCCGAAAAGGAAGTCGGCCACATCACCAGCTCAGTCGTTTCTCCACGTTTACGCCGAGTGATCGCTCTCGGTTATGTGCACAGGGATTTTTGGCAACCGGGCACGGAGCTTTCGATCCACCGAGACGGCAGCAAGGCCGGCGCGACTGTAACGCCCGTGCCATTCGGAACGTCCCCTTGAATCCCCTTTCCAAATCCGTATATTAATCGGAACTTTCGCGGCTAAATGAAAGGAACTAGGGAATGGCGAATTTTGTCAAGATTTGTAAGTCCAGCGACGTCAAAGCCGGCTGCGGCAAAAGCGTCGAGATCGACGGTAAAGCCGTCGCGGTATTCAATGTCGACGGCAAGTTTTACGCCATCAACGACGTTTGTGGCCATCGCGGTGGCCCGCTGGGCGAGGGCGAACTGGACGGCACCACGGTGATCTGCCCCTGGCATGGCTGGCGCTACAACGTTACCAGCGGTGAGAACGAGCTCGTACCCAATCTCCCGACGGAAAAATACGAAGTGAAAGTTGAAGACGACGAGATTCTGGTCGAGCTGCCCTAACTGGGCAGACGCCAAATGCAAAAGGGCCCGCTGTCTCGCTCGAGGCAGCGGGCCTTTTGGCTTTCGCCCTTATGATTTTAGATAAAGTTTAATGTAATCGTTGAGCGCGTCTTTGGTGCTGTCAAACGCAAGATCGTGCCACGGCACTTCATTGGCCGGAAAAATGCGCGCTTCAGTAGATTCATCGGCAGCGGCGAGTTCGCCGCCGATCACTTGGGCCGTATAGACCACGATCACGTTCGGCGAGCCGGAATAGGAATAGATGTTGAGCAGGGGTCCAAGTTTTACATCGAGTTGCGATTCTTCCTTGGTCTCGCGCACGGCCGCATCCGGGACGGTCTCGCCGCGATCCACGTAGCCGCTCGGGAATACCCACTTGCCCAGCGCCGGCTCGACGCCTCGTTTAAGCAAGACTATACCGCCATTCAGTGTGAACACAGTACCCGCCACGACTTTGGGATCCTGATAGAAGATGAAGGAGCAAGCTTGACAAACCAGCCGCTTGGGTTCGTGGGCTTTAACCAGCCGGTGTTCCAGTCCGCCGCCACAGCGCGGGCAGAAGCGATATTCGATTTGTCCATGCGCGTGGGCTTCGTGATGGTGCCGATGATGGTCTGATGTCATGGTTTTCTTTTTATCGCATATTCGGTTGAAACAAAAGGATATTTCTGCGATCGTAACGCATGCTTCGCACGGTGATTTTCGATTTCAATGGCATCATCGTCGACGATGAGCCGATCCATTTCAAGCTGTTCCAACGGGTCCTCGGCGAGGAAGGAATCACTCTCACCGAAGAGGCCTACTACGCACGTTATCTAGGCTTCGACGATCGCGGCGCATTCATCACCGGATTTCGCGACGACAATCGCTCTTTGACGGACCAAAAGCTATCCGAATTGATCGATCGCAAAGCGCTGTATTATCAGGACGCGATAAGGAATCACGTAGTCATTTTTCCAGGAGTCAAAACCTTGGTATACGGGCTGGCTCCAAGCGTCCCTCTCGCGGTCGCTTCCGGCGCTTTGCGCAACGAGATCGCAACAATCCTCACGACTGCGGGATTGTTAAATTACTTTCAAGCGATCGTCAGTGCCGAAGACGTTGAGCAAGGCAAGCCCGAGCCGGAAATTTTTTTAACGGTCCTGGCGAAGCTCAATGCGGGCGCCAGCCCGCAGATCGAACCGGCCGATTGCGTCGTGATAGAAGATTCGAAAGAAGGTATCCGCGGCGCCCGCGCGGCCGGCATGAAATGCTTGGCAGTAACCAATTCACATCCAGCCGAGTTGCTCGGCGAAGCAAACGCAGTCGTGAAGAGCCTCGAAGAAGTCACGCTGCCATTTTTGCAACAACTCTGCGCATAACATTTGTCTTCGGCGTAATTCGAAATTCCTGAACACTGCATCCCGCCACCTGTAATGACTCGCGGACGGAATCGGATGCAGATTCTGCTGAAAATCCCTAGGAATGCTTCGACTAGGCTCAGCATGAACGGAAAACTCCAATGATTTGCACCGCTCTTCCGTTCGTCCTGAGGCTCTCGAAGGATGAACGGTGGGTTTTTCAGCAGAATCGGATGTAGGGGCAGGTTTCAAACCTGCCCCTACGAGGAATGGCCACGCCTCGATGGAATGACGGCAATTGGTCAGCTGCGCGAGTTCTTTAGGTAAGACGTTACCGATACGGCGACCGCTGTGGCCGCAACGTGATTTCCACCGGACAACTGGTGCTGGGCGAGCTCAGAACATAATGCACCGCTTGCGCGACATCGTCGGCTTGAATCATTTTGCTCCGGTCCAACTGGCGGTTTGGCGGAATCAGCGGCGTGTCGACGAAGCCGGGCAAGATCACTGAGACTTTGATTCCCTCCGCCCGCACTTCATCGTAAAGGGACTGCGTGAAACCGATCAGGCCAAACTTTGACGCGGAGTAGGCTGCGCCGTTGGCTTCACCGGTCTTACCGGAAACCGAACCGATATTGATTACCGCTCCTTCGCCCTTGGCGATCATCGCCGGCAGGAGTTTTTGCGCCAAGATCATCGGCGCGCGCAAATTGAGGCGCAACGTTTGATCCCAGTCCTCGACATTGGCGCGAATTACCGGCGCGCGTTTGCCCCAACCTGCGTTGTTGATCAGAATATCGACGCTCCCCCACTCCTTAGAGCTCTCCTCCACAAGGCGCTCAATTTCGTCGTCCCGCGTTAAATCCGTCGGGATTGTGACCGCCGCGCCACCATTTGTGTGGATTGCTTCTCGGACCACGTCGAGTCGTTTGCGTGTTCGCGCCGCCAAAATTACCCGGCAACCGGATTTCGCGAGAGACATAGCGATTGCCTTACCGATGCCCCTGCCGGCTCCGGTAACGAGAGCAACTTTTCCGTTGAGACTGGTCACTACTCTGTGTGAATTGTCTAATGAACCGTGGGAGTCTCGTCGTCGGGCGGCGCCTGCGCCACGGTGGAACCGTGGTGATGAATCATGCGCCAACCATCGGTGCTTTTCTGGAAAATATTGGTCGTAAGGATGCTCGCCGAGACCTTCTGGCCTTCGACGACGCTATTGAGGTTTTCGTATAGCGTCACCCAGGCCAGCTCACCATGAATTTCAATGTTGACATCGGTCAAGGTGAATTGGATCGATGGCGTATTTTCGAAGATACGCCGCCAGCTCTCCATAACCGGTTTCCACCCGCGCAAGATACGCCAGCCAGGATGGCCGCACTGAATTTCGCCCTTGACCCAAAGCGACTCCATGCGTTTGATATCAAGGCTTTCAAACGCCCGATAAAAGGCCAGATTGGCGTTGGCCACTTCTTGTTCATCGGCAGTCATAAAATCTAATGCTGCGGCTTGGGAGTGACGAATACCAGGGTCACGAGTCGTTGCTGGCTGCGATTGAATACGCCGTGATTCTGTCCGGCTGGTGCGAGCGCGATTTCGCCCGGACCGAGCTCCCGCTCTTCATCGCCGACCTTGAACACGCCCCGCCCCTCGATCACGTAATAAACCTTGTCCTGACCGCCATGCGTGTGCGGGCTCTGCTCTTGTCCCGGCTCGAAGCAGTAAGTGTCGCAGAAAAATCTATCGGTTTCGAACACGCCATTTTTTTTCATCTTCTCCGCTGAAAACTGCCTCGCATCCGCAATTGTTTTGAAGTTACTCATAGCAACTCACTCCCATCTGCAATCCTATCGAGGATACTACCACAGCCCCAACGGCATGCAAAAGCGCGGCATTTTTGTTATCTGTAAGCGATGGATTCCGTGCTGATCCGTTACCACGAAATCGCGCTCAAGAAAGGCAATCGTCAATACTTCACCGAGTTGCTCAAGCGCAATCTGCTCGCTGCAGTCAAGGACCTCGGCCCAAAGGAGATTCGCAGTTTACCCGCTCGCTTGCTGCTAACCTTCAAAAAAGACATCGATGCCGAAATCACGATTCAGCGCATCCGCACGGTGTTTGGCGTTGCAAATTTCTCACTTGTCGAGCGCACCGCCAGAGATATCGCTGCTCTCCGGACCCGCATACTGGAATCACTCAATGGCACGCACTTCGAATCCTTTCGTATCGAGACCCAACGGGGTGACAAAACTTTTCCACTCACTTCTCCCGAGATCAACCGCCAGCTTGGCGCGGCGGTGAAAGAAAAATCCGGCGCGCGCGTGGACCTGATGAACGCGGAATTTACCGTGACGGTGGAGATCCTACCACGCGACGCTTTTTTTGGCTTCAACAAAATTGCCGGAGCCGGCGGTTTGCCGGTTGGGGCCAGCGGGCGATTGATCGCTTTGATCTCCGGTGGCATCGACTCACCTGTGGCGGCTTATCGAATGATGCAGCGTGGCTGCCGGGTGATCTTCGTTCACTTCCACAGCGCGCCTTATCAAGACAACACGTCCCAGGAAAAAGTCAGACAGCTCTTAACGACTTTGACCCGCCATCAATTTCTTTCGCGTCTCTATCTCGTGCCGTTCGGCGAGATTCAACGCCAGATCGTCGCATCGGTCGCCCGGCCGCTGCGCGTGATTTTGTACCGGAGTATGATGCTGCGCATCGCCGAAGCGATCGCCCGAAAGGAAAAAGCCAAA
>DASXSW010000161.1:0-5673 GCA_036505755.1 Binatia bacterium
TGGTTGCGGCTCTGCCCCGCTAGGTCTATCCGGGCGCATTGCTTTGCTGATTTTACTCATTTTGCTTTTCGGTCTCAGCGCCGATGTTTTCGCACAAGAAAAATATCCGGATCGGCCGATTACCATTGTGGCGCCGTTTCCGCCCGGCGGTGTTGCCGATCTCACTGCCCGACCGGTCGCGGCGGCGATGGAAAAGGTGCTCAAAAATCCCGTCGTGGTCGTGAACAAGACCGGTGCAGCTGGGGCAGTCGGGATGTCTTTCGTCGCCAACAGCAAACCCGATGGCTATAACCTTCTGATGGCGCTCTCCAGCATCTCGATCATCCCGGAGGCGGATAAGCTCTTTGACCGCCAACCCGCCTACAGCATGGACCAGCTTATTCCCATCGCTTTGATTTCCGCTGATCCAACGATCTTCATCGTGAACGCAGAGCGTCCATGGAAAAGCGTTAAAGAGTTCGTCGATGACGCCAAGAAACGTCCGGGACAGATCTCGTATTCTTCCTCCGGCGTGTATGGCACGTTGCACATGGCGACGGAGATGCTCTCGCATGCCGCAGCAATCAACCTGAAGCATGTGCCATATTCCGGAGGGGGACCGGCTCTCACGGCGATCCTCGGCGGCCACGTGGACACGCTTGCCTCCGGACCCGCCGTAGTGATCCCACATATTAAAGCCGGCAAGTTGCGCCCTCTAGCGGGATGGGGCGCCAAACGTATAGCTGCTTTTCCCGATGTTCCCACGTTCAAGGAACTCGGCTATGACATCGAGTTTTATATCTGGGCTGGACTTTTTGCGCCCCGAGGAACGCCAGAACCGGTGATGAAAACCATTCGTAGCGCGGTGCGGCAGGCAGTAGATACTGCGGAATTCAAATCGGCCATGGAAAAAATTCAAACTCCTATTGCTTATCTCGACGCCCCCGAGTTTCAGAAATTCTGGGACAAGGACGCCAAGATGCTAGCCGACGCCATCAAGCGCGTGGGCAAGGTGGAGATCAAGGAAGCGAAATAGAAATAGCCCCGAGACTCCTAAAGTGTAGCGCCTCGACCGCACGCCGTGGAGTCATTCAAGCTCGCGCCCTTGAGCGCGGCCGAAGCGATCGCGAAGTTGGACTTACCGTTGACATTTAGGAGTCAATGCATATGACACTCATCGGCAAACAGCGAATCGTCATCGGCATGTACGACGGGTTCGGTATGGATTATATGGCAGCAAACCCGTTGCCGGCGTTCCGTTTCATGGCCGAGCATGGTTTTTTCAAACCGGTGAGCGCGGTTTTCCCGACCGTGACCAACGTCAACAACGCTTCTATCTGTTGCGGCACGTGGCCTAAGGAGCATGGCATCACCGGCAATTCCTATTTCAATGAGCAGAGTGGCGAAGCCGATTACATGGAGAACGCCGATTTCATTTGTGTGCCGACGGTGATTCAGCGTGCCGCCGAGCGCGGCGTGAAGTCGGCACTGCTCACGTGCAAAGTTAAAACCATTCATCTCCTGGGGCGCGGCGCGGAGATCGCCGTGGCCGCGGAGGCTCCGCCTGCCGAATGGATCGAGCGCTACGGCAAACCGGCCAACATCTACAGTCGCGAGATCAATTATTGGCTGTGGCGGGCGGCGGTCGATGTTCTCAAGCATCGCCCAGACATCGGTCTCCTCTATGTACACACGACGGATTACCCGATGCATACTTGGGCTCCGGCAGCACCGGAGTCCAAAGAGCACTTGGCTACTCTGGATCAACTCTTGGACGAAGCAAGGACCGCCGCACCGGATGCCGCCTTTTTGCTCACGGCCGACCACGGCATGAACTACAAGTCGCGCTGTTGGGATCTTTTCAAAGCCTGCCGCGAGCTCGGCAGCGAGGTGCGCTTTGCCCTGTCCGCGGAAAAGGATCGCTACGTGAAACACCACCGGACCTTCGGTGGCGCCGCCTGGGTCTGGCTGAACTCGCCAAAGGACGAAGAGAAAGTCGCTCAGGCTTTGCTGGATCTCAAGGGTGTGGAAGCGGTGCTGCCGCGACGCGATGCCGCAGCGAAATTCGGCCTTATGCCTGAACGCATCGGTGAATTGGCTGTCTTCGGAGACGCCGATACGGTTTTTGGCGAGCTCGATGGTCCAATGGAGGAACTGGAGGCCGGCTACCGTTCTCACGGCTCGCTCCACGAGTCGGAGATTCCACTGGTGATCTATAATTCATCAGTAAGACTCCCATCGTCCGAGGCCTTCACCGCGAATCTCGACCTGACGCGCCACATTGTCACTTGAACGGCCGAGTTATCGAATCCTAAGATGGTGGGCCTAATTCCTAGATGGGCATTCCGTCAATCCGCGACGCGAGTTGTCACCAAATGTATAACGACTCTACGAGGATTAACTCACAAGCTCCGCCGCCTGTGTCGGTGCGGGTCAGGGAACTTTTCCAACGAAAACCTTCCTTCGAGGTCACCTCGACGAGCAACCCTTTGAGATGCACCATATTTCCGGGACGGATCGATTTCAGCTGAGTTTCGATCTCGCCGTCGGCCGGAATCATATGCATATTGGCGCTGTGCGTTGCGATCACATCCCTAGGGACGGGAAAGGTATTGGTGTGCCAGCTGTACGCCCGCCCATTCTGAGAAAAGCTGAAGTGCTTTAAGACCGTAGTGTCGGACATCGCTCCCCAACCCAAGACGAGATCCACCGGCGACAGATCCGATTCCCGGCCGAAGCGATATCTGGCGGATGCAATCACCCTAGCTCTGATATCAAAAATGGCCAGCGGGGCGATCCGGTAGCCGTTTTTCTCTCGAACCGACGAGGTGTAGACTTCCCTCTGATAGGGTTCTTCCGGAGCCAGCACTCCAGCCGGACGGAAGATTTCCGGCTGCCGCCAAAAAACGCAGAGGCCGACAATTACCGCGCCGATCAACAACAACGGTTTCATGCAACGTCGTGAAGTTTTGGATTTTAGCTAATCTTCGCTCGTCGGAGAAGTGAGTAATAAAGTGATTGACCGGGGCTAGATGGAATCCGATCTACCGGCGATAATTCCAGCGCAACTATGCTAGTGTGGTGACCCAGAAAATCGCGATATAACACCAATGTCATTCCGGGCAAGCTGGTCGCGATTCCGCCAGAGGCGGATCAGCCTCAGGCTGAAGCTAGCGCGACCCGAAATCTAGGAATTTCAAAGACTCTGGATACCGGCTTCCGCCGTATGACGGCAAAGAACCCAACGAATAATTTACCGAATTTCTGGGACAGGACATAAACTTTCTCTTGCCAGATCCAATCTTGACCGCGCTAGTGCGGCGTTGACCAACGAAATCAATCACGCATACTTTCCCCCAAATTACCTCTGGTGAAAAGCGACGGGGGCGTGATACAAGAAGCCAGTCGAAGACGGCATGGGTCGATTGAAAGATGTAGTAATGTCTGGCGTATGATGAAAACGGCGGAAAGTCTGGAGGAGTAAAGTTATGAGCAATCTGACTGCCATCGATGCCGATGGACATGTCATCGAGAGAGAAAGCGAAATCCGCAAATACTTGAAGGAGCCCTGGAATCGGCGTTCGACGGCGCTTCGTCCGGGCGACCAGCCATGGGACAACTACATGTTCGACCACTTTGTCACGGAGCAGACCTGGGGCAAGCTCTCCGGCCGTGAGCAGGTCGCGCGCTGGCACGATATCTTGGACGAACATCAGATCGAGACCGCCGTTTGCTTTCCGACGGGTTCAGGGAGCGTGGTCCGGCTGCAGGAGCTGAAATTTCAAATCGCCGTGGCGCAAGCCTGTAATGATCATTTTGCCGCGGAATACAACGCGCTCTCCGATCGCGTGAAGTGCGTCGGCGTGTTGCCGATGCGCTCGCCGCAGGCCGCCGCCGAGGAGTTGGAGCGTGCAGTCAAGGAGCAGGGGCTGATCGGTTTTGAGATCCTGCCGGTCGGTTTGCCGTTGGCGCTCGGCGATTCAGTCTACGATCCGGTTTACGCCGCCGCGGAAAGGTGCGGCGCGGTGCTCGGCATCCACGGCACCCGCAGCTGGTCGCGTGAGCTAGGCGCCGCGGGCTTAAACACTTTCGCCGAAGTTCACGCTTACGCTTTCACCGCTGGAATCCTGCTTCAGTTTACCAGCATGATTTGCCAAGGTGTGCCGCTGCGGTTTCCCAAACTTCGCTTTGCGTTCTTGGAAATCGGCGCCACCTGGTTGCCGTATTACCTGGATCGTCTCGACGAGCACTGGGAGAAACGCGCCGAAGTCGAGATGCCCCTGCTCAAAGAAAAACCCAGCGAGTTGGTAAGAAAGTCGGATGTGTACTTCAGCATCGAGCCTGGCGAGTCGCAGTTAGCGCAAACCATCGAATACCTCGGCGCAGATCATTTTCTATTTGCCTCGGATATTCCTCACTGGGATTGTGAGTTTCCGGGCAACCTCCAGCATATTCGCAATCACTCGGCGTTGTCGGGGGAGACTAAAGAAAAAATACTTTACAAAAACGCCAAGCGACTCTTTAACTTGTGAATGTTCGCCAGCGGTGATAAGTGGCCTCTGAGAGATTGAGCAAGAGCCGTGTGCGTTTCTGCTGCGAACATGATCTATAAGTCCGATTGACGATGAACGAGAACAACCCGATGATTCCGCTCGACGACCCATTGATTCCCGTGCCGATACCAGCGCAGGCTCCGGCCAAGGAGGGCAGCGCCGAGCTTCCCGGCACGCATCTTTGGTATTGGGACACCGGTGGCGCCGGTGCTCCGGTTGTGTTCCTCCATCCGGCAACGGGCAGCACGCTGATTTGGTTATACCAACAGCCTGTGTTCGCCCAAGCAGGGTTTCGCGTGATCGCCTATTCGCGCCGCAACCATTACAATTCCGACCTTGCTCCCGAGCACAACCCGGGAACCGGATCGGAAGATCTGCACAACCTGATGGAGTTCCTGGGCGTGGAAAAATTCCATGCGGTAAGCTCAGCCGCCGGCGGCAGTGTCGCGACGGATTACGCGTTCTCGCACCCCGAACGTTTGTTGAGCTTGACGGTTTCGAGCAACAACCTCGCCGCCAGGAACGGCTACATCGCCGAAACTGCCGCCCGTATCAGACCAAAAGAGGAGAAGGATCTGCCGCGCTGGTTTTGGGAGCTTGGGCCGTCGTACCGCGCAGCCAACCCTGGAGGCGTGGAAAAATGGAACGAACTCACGCGCAGGTCTGTGACCGGCAAGGGAGCGCGACAAATCTTGACCAACCTCGTTACGCCGGCCAAGCTGGAGACGTTGAAGGTCCCGACCCTGTTAATCACGGGCGCCGCCGATCTGGTAACGCCGCCTTCGATCATGCGCATGATCGCGCGGCATATTCCCGACCACGAGATCGTGATCGTCGCCGAGTCCGGCCATTCGCCCTACTGGGAGCAACCTGAATACTTCAACCGAACCGTCATCGATTTTATCCGCCGCCATGCAAAATAATCAGATGCTCTCAGCGACTTCTTCGTCCGCCCACGGTAAACGAAGACCTTACGCCTGGCCGAGCGCGCGTCAGAGCACTCACTATTTGTTTTTGCCGATCGCTGCCGTCCATTGATCGGCCTGCCCTTTTGACAAATTTCCTCTCGGAACAAGGCGCGCGTCTTCATAGCCCCAATGCTCGAGATCCGTGAGATATTGTTCTCTAGAAAGCAATGTGC